>JAISOC010000101.1 GCA_031275915.1 Holosporales bacterium
TTAATCCTATAGAGAGATTCTGGAGTTGGCTTAAGAGACAGATTAGAAGTATTATGAATAAGTTTACTTCTTTGGATGAAGCAATAGATCATGTGTTTGTTAATTAGATGGAGTATATATGTATAGGAAGAAAGATAAGGTAAGAGTGTACGCTTGCTCACTATCGTTCGCTAACGCTACTTCTGACAGTGTTTATATACCCTTTAACAAACATATAGTCTATTACTTCATCTAAAGAAGTAAACTTATTCATAATACTTGAACATAATTACACATTCTTGGGCGTTTTAAGATCATTTATAAAAAGCAGCAGAAATATTGACAACACCATACACACAAGAATCACCAAAAATGCATTTTTATACATTACAAAGGTATACAATGGTGTTCCATCCGCATTAACAAGGCCATTTCTGAAAGAATCCAACAACTTCCCTAAGAGAGGTTGGAAGACAATTGCACCTGACATATTCAGCATGTTCGTGAAACCAGAGGATGATCCCCCATATTGTTGCGGAACCATGTCATACGTCATTGTGAAAAAAAGAGGAACCGTGCCACCAAAAACTCCGAAAAGAAACAGCAGGAAAAGGCATCCGTAAAACGAAATCCCATCCCAATAGACGATTGGCGAAAACACAACAGCCGTCAGTATTGTGAAAATTAAGAGAACTCGTTTGCAGCTATTTAGTTTATTTGCCAAGTATGGAGTTATTATGCTTCCTATTCCATATCCAATAAAAATAAATGTAGAAGAAATTGAGGCGTCAGTTGTTGATAGTGCAAACTTTTTTTCCATGAAAGGAACGCACCAAAGCTCAGCAACAGCAGTCATTGGAAGATAGCTGATGGCGCAGAGAACACCGAGAGCCCAATATCTTGGATTCTTTGCAAGAATTTTGAGTCCACTCAGCATGTTAGTGGCAACATTTTTGGAGTAATTGTTAGAAGATTTTTTTGATAACGAAGGCATACAAAAGAATGCTAATACTGATATGAGTGCCCCAAATCCTGCTATAATAAAGGTTGTTTCACGCCATCCGATTTTTAACACCAACCATGCAGTCGGAGCACTACCGCATATTCCTCCGATGCATCCAACAAACATTGATATACCGACGAAAAGAGAATATTTATTCGGAGAGATAAGCTCGCTTATGATCTTTGTGCATCCCGTAACCCCGAGGCTGTGGCAATTCCAAGAAGAAAGCGCCCCATTTGCAATTGAAAAACACTTTGAGCAAAGCCAAATATAAATACGGCAATAGCGCTGATTAAAGCCCCAAAAGATATAATTACACGAGAACCAAATTTATCAAGCAATACTCCAGTCGGTATTTGCATGGCGACGTATGTTATGTATAAACAGGACGAAACAAACCCGAATGTCGAAGCAGTCATGTTGAATGCCCCCATGAGTTCGTTTCCAATTACACCAGGTTCAACTCTAGAAACATAACAAAATAAGAAAAACATCCAGCCAGTTAATATTGCCAGCAAAGTCCTCGAAAAACCTATGGAGATATTATTATGATTCATAAAATTATTTTCGCAAAAAGCTTCAAGCCCGAAACACTGTCCATTTTCCTAAGCATGATTGAAGATGTCAAGCCGCACAACAACACAGGCTTTCATAGAAGTATTAAAATTATCGTTGCTTTTAACTAAGCATCTTACCTTCTATAAACACTGTCAGAAGTAGCGTTAGCGAACGAAAGTGAGCAAGCGTACACTCCTACCTTCTCTTTCTTCCTATCCATATACTGTATTTTCCTTTTTGGAACGAAAAGAAAAATCCCAGATTGCGAGGCACTTTGTCAAGGTAGAGAGCGAAGCGGACCTTGACCAAGGCTGGCCGAGCAATCGGTATAATGGAGTTCCTCCAAAAAGGAAGAGTACTGAAAAAACACAAAACTTTGTAGTTAGAATCTCTAGATTTAATTGTCAATGCCCGAGAGAAGTCATACTTTGCTAACGTTGCCTACTGCCAAATACAACGGATGTGAACACAATCATTAAGAGTATAGTCACTATGCTTATGGTGTAGTCATAGTGCTGTATATCAATCTCTGTGATTCTATCGGCAACATGAATTAAAGCAAAGATAGTTCCTATAACGACTATTCCTGCAAATATATAAGGTGTCTTCACTTTTGAGATTTGATTATTTTGGTTGTGAACAATAAGCAAAAGTGCTGCTGCCATCGATACACATGAAATCGTAGCAACAATCCCAACAATGGATGCATTCAGCGATACAAGTGTGGAAAACACGGAGAAAATTGTGATTATGAACCACAAAATCGAATCTTTTGTATTTTTGGCAAAAACACAAAATGCTGCTGAAAGCAATCCGCAAACAAATATAATTACATCAATATGCAAATCAGTGATTGACAATACCTGCATTTTGGAGATGAGTCCTCTTTTTGGTCCAATTTTCTTTCACTTTCACGAAAAGTTTAAGCTCGATTTTCTTACATAACAAATCCTTTATATCAGATATTGCCATGTCTTTTATAGATTTTATACGATCTCCTCCACTTCCAAGAACTATTCCCTTTTGTGAATCCTTTGCAACAACTATAGATTGGTATATCTTGGCTTTCTTTTCAGTTTCCTTAAATAATTCAGTTTCCACATATATGCTATATGGCAACTCTGCTAATAAAACTTGATATAATTTTTCACGAGTAATTTCTGATAACCTAAACTGCATACTCATATCAGTTTTACTGTTTGGATCAAACATATATGGCCCTTCTGACATGTTATCTTTCAAATATTCAACAACAGCAGATACTCCATCACCATTACTTGCAGATATCATAAATACCTTCTCTAAAAAATCGAATTTTGACAATTCGTTTGCAATTTTTAAAATTTTGGATTTATCTGCTATATCGACCTTGTTAATTACAGCTGCCACCTTGCGATTTTTCAATTTCTCCAGGAATGAAAGAGTTGCCAATATGTTTCTACAGCACGCATCTATCATTACAAGAATTACATCAGAATCTTTATATGCGTGTTTGAAATTAGTCATCAATGCTTTCTCAAGATCAGTTTTTGCATTATTAAAAAATCCAGGAGTATCAACAAAGACAATCTGAGTATGGCAATCATCGTGTTGTGAAACAGCTCTTATTCGGTGTCGAGTTGTTTGGACTCTATGTGAAACTATCGAGACCTTCTCTCCAACTATGCGATTTACAAGAGTGGATTTACCTGAGTTCGGTTCTCCAATGACTGCTACAAAACCACACTTTGTCTTTTTATCATTCATTTATGACAACATCTTCCCTGTAGTTTTTCTCTTTTTTTTCGTGTTGTTCCTGAGCTTCAATACAAAGAGTAGCAATGGGTCTAGCTTCCAACCTATCAACTCCTATTGGTTTTCCTGTTTCATCACAATATCCATAGGTTCCATCATCGATCCTTTGTATGGCATCCTCTATTTTTTTGATTAATTTTCTAAATCTGTCCTTCGTTCGAAGCTCGATTGTTTGATTGATAACATTGCATGTTGTATCAGTTGTATCAGCCTCCATGCTTTTTTCACGAGAAAGAGCGTTTATAGTCTCTTCGCTTTCTTCTAAAAGCTCCAACTTCCAATTTAAGAGTTTTGCCCTAAAATATTCAAGTTGTTCTTCGGTTAAGTAGTGATTCTTTTTACGTTTTGAGCCAGACATACACATCCCTGTTTTTAAGCGTATCCGATCTAACAATGTAATATTATTAGCCAAAACATCAATTGCTGCAATAGATGAATCACAAAGATTCTTAAATAAAGACATAAGTTGCAAACTCGTACATAAACACATTGTTCCAAAAATAAATGGCGCGCCCAGGAAGACTCGAACTCCCAACCTTCAGATCCGTAGTCTGACGCTCTATCCAATTGGGCTATGGGCGCACAGATGAATGTACGCCATATAGTATCACAGAAGGAGAAGAATTTTTAGATTTTGTATATAAACACGTTAGCAGTAATGTTGATGAAGAAAAGAAAGATGAAGGCTTGGGTTCTTCGCTACCTAGTCAGCCACCTTTTGGTAGATCTTCTTTTCCGCCACCACCACCGCAGTTGTTTCAGACACAATCCCCGGTCCTGTAAGTAGTGAAAAATAGTTAACAGATGACTCACAAATCAGATACGTGACCTTGAAATTAAGGGGCACGTTTTTTGTACAAACCATTAACATAGCATAAAATTTTGTATACTCCATCCCAATTAATAAACATATGATCTATTGCTTCATCTAAAGAAGTAAACTTATTCATAATACTTCTGATCTGTCTTTTAAGCCAGTTTCAGAATCTCTTTCATGAACACATTGCTTTTATTGATATACCAAATATCTTAGCAGTTTCCTGTATTGTATGAATATCATGGATCAACTAGGCAGTGTTGACACTATTTTACAAAAGAGATAAGATGTAGCAAGAGAGGGTATAGAACAGTGTAAAAAAGCAATGGAACTAACAGAAAAAAATTATTTGAGAATAAGCAAG
>JAISOC010000110.1 GCA_031275915.1 Holosporales bacterium
AATTAACGTACTTTTAATCTTTTTATGATAAGCTGAAGCTATGCTGATGCATAGATGAGGAAGTGAGCACGAGCCCCCAATGGAGGCGGGCTGGGGTTAGGGATGGAAAAAATAACACAAAAAGGTTAATTTTCCGTTAACAAGTGAGAATTTTTTTGAGAAAATTTTTTCAAAAGATGTGTCAGGATTATGGGACCATCAGCACTCTTTCTGCATCCTCTGAATTTATTAATCCTGCTTTCATTTTCTCCTTGCAATCTTCCTGTAAGGTTTTAAAATGCATATTTTTGAGGGCGTAGCTTAATATCTCCTCTTTGTTTGCATTTTTATATATGAGATCGTTCACAACTGGATCTATTTTTAATATCTCGGAGATTATTGTCCTTCCTCCATTTTTCCTTTTTACTAATCTTTGAGAAATTATAGATATTATATTATCTGCGACTAAAAATGCTGAAACTCCGAAATCTTGGAATCTTTTTATAGCTCCTATACTGTCGTTTGCGTGCACAGTTGTGAAAACCAGGTGCCCAGTCATAGAGGCTCTGACCGCAACATGAGCCGTATCTGCATCCCTAATTTCTCCAACAAATATTATGTCTGGATCCTGGCGCAAAATTGACCTAACTCCATCTGCGAAGCTCATGACTCCCTCTTTAAATTCTGTTTGTTTAACTCCGTGAATTTTATATTCTATGGGATCCTCAAGAGTCATAACATTCTTGGATTCTTTGTCTATTGTTGCAAGCATTGAATATATAGATGTGGTTTTTCCGGATCCTGTTGGACCACAAAATATAATCATTCCATGTGGATATTGAGATATTTTCTTGAGATACTTAATTTGTTCATTGTCAAATCCTATGTTTTCTATTTTTATATAGTGTTTATTTTTGTTTAATATACGAATACATATATTCTCTCCATAAATTGTTGGGTGAGTTGAAATTCTAAAGTCTATGTTATTTGTTTGGTAATGTCCTGATTGAGGACGTCTTGTCTCCGATATATCAAGCTTTGCAAGTACCTTTGTTGAAACACACAATCTTTGAAATTCTTGGGCAGCTATCGTTTTGATTTTCCTTAATTCCCCATCAATTCTGTATTTAATTTCTGAGGCACTTTCATATGGGGATATATGAATATCAGAAGCCATATGTTCAATTGCATCATAGAATATTACTTCTATACAATCTTCGTTTTTCGATAATTTCTTTTTTAAAGCAGATGTAATGGAGCTTTTTTTTGCTATTTTAAAAATTACTTCAGTATTTTGGGGTACCAGTTTTTTTATACGATCCATTGCAATAATGTCATCTGGATTATGTATAGCCACTTCCACATGATTATCTGAGACTCTATATGGAATTGCTTCGGATTCCGTTAATTTACTATAGTTAACCTCAGGAGCGAAATGATTATAGTTCGCAAGATCCTTTTCCTCAATATAGTCTAGCCCGTAATATTTTGATTTCCAAACCGTGAGTTCTTCTTCAGATATTCCAGTTACGCTGAGCAAAAATTCATTAATATTTTGGCTATTTATATATCCAGAATTTTCAATAATATCATATACATCAGGCCCAATTATTTCGTTTTCCAGTAAAAACAAAACGAATGACACAAATCCTTTTTAGTTTATTCCATTAAGGATTCCGAGAGCCAAAGCAGGATTCAGTGTGTTTGTATGTATACTCATAGACAACAAGCCAAGCATATCATTATCCTGTGTTGCAACATTTGCGTTATCGTCTATTTGTTTGTCATCTGATTTTTGTTCTGTACTTTGGCTTTTATCTTCATCATCAGCAAAAGAACAATTAAAAGAACTCAAAAAGATTCCTAATATTATGTATGGAAACAAAAACTTAGCCATAAAACCGCCATATGAAAACAATCATCTATTACCATGCTATTACCAAAATTATTAAAAAATAGTTAATTCCAACAGAATTCTTGTAAAAATTTAAGAAATATAGGAAGGGCGATTCTTGAACCTGAAGCGTGTTCTCCAAGGGATATTGGAGCCATGTATCCAACAAAAATCCCAACAATAATCGTTTTGCTTCCCTTTGTTATATATCCAATAAACCAAGCATCCTTGAAATCGTTTGTAGTTCCAGTTTTTCCTCCAACATCTACATCAAATTTTTCAAAGACATCTGCTAATTTCTGAGCAGTTCCGTATTTAGCAGTATCTCTCAACATATTTTTAATGCTCTCTGCAGTTTCCTCAGATATAATTCCTTTTGTTATTTTATTTTTACACAGTGAGTTCTCTATATAAGTTTCTCTATACTTTTGTTGAGTGATATATTTAATGAATCTTGGATGAACCATATTTCCTTCGTTTAAAAACACGGAAAAGGCAGATACAAGATTCAGGAGGGTAACCTCATGTGCTCCAAGAGTACACGAAAGATTGAAATTTTCTCCGACTAAATTCACATTTTTAAGCAAATTAAACACTTTTTTGTAGCCAATTTTCTGAACTAAGTTGATAGTAGCAAGATTTCTGGAGTATATAAGTCCATCTCTCATTGGCATTTTCCCATATACTTTCTTGCTATAGTTTTTTGGAGAGTAATATTTTCCGTTTTCAAGTTTTATAGTAACTGGTTTATCATCTATCTCATCGTATTCATCCATTCCAGATTCAAGGGCTGCTGCATATACAAAAGGTTTAATGGCTGATCCAGGTTGTCTTTTCGCTTGAGTTGCGCAATTAAAGGAGTTGATATCAAAGCTGTATCCTCCAGACATAGCCAGGATATCTCCATTATCAGCGTCCATAACAACTATGCCGCCAGAGGCTTTGGGTTCTTTGAATAATTCGTATGTATGATCATCCATTTCTCTGCACAACACAAAATCTCCAACTTTCAATTTTTCTTCAGAATTTATTGTGAATTTTTTTTCATCAGCGTTTTTCGCTTCAAAAAAGCCATTGTGAATTTTTTCCACGACAACAGGGAAAATATTATTAACTGTTTTAGGAAGTTTCTTCTCTATTTCCTGTAAATTCACAGCTCTTATGACAGAATCACTTCTTTTTATCTTTTCAAGGGCAATTAGACCATCTTCTAGGCATTTCTGTGCTGTTTTTTGAAGTTTTTTGTCCATGGTTGTGATGATGTTATAGCCTCCTCTGAGAAATTGTTCTGTTGAAACATACTTGGAAAATAACTTGCGTACCTCCTCTGAAAAATATGGTACCAAAAGCTTTGATTTCATATTTTTTACACTTATTGGCTTGGCTAGAGAATTCAGAAGTTGATCTTTATTTATAAAGCCGAGATCATACATTTGTGACAATATAGAATTCCTTTTCAAAAGTAATTTTGAGTTGTCCTTCATATTTAAATAAGCAGAGGGAGCACTTGGAAGAGACGCCAGAAAGGCTGCTTCTTCTGGTCCTATTTCCTCCACTTTTTTCCCAAAATAATAATCACAAGCTTCTGCGATTCCATAACATCCTTTGCCCAAATATATATGATTCAGATATATCTCCAGAATTTTGTCCTTATTAATGGAGGATTCTATACGGAAAGCCATAATTGCCTCTCTGATTTTTCTGGAAATGCTTCTGTCATTACCAACAAGCAAATTTTTGGCTACTTGCTGAGTGATTGTTGATCCTCCTGCTGGTTTTGTTCTCCACAATTTTTTCGAAGTATTTTCAATGATTGCTCTGAGCAAACTCTTCACACTGATTCCTGCATGTTTATAAAAATCCTTATCTTCAGCTATGAGGAAAGCCCCCTTAACAAGATTTGGAATTTTGTCGAACTTAATAATTACCCTTCTTTCAAAGGCATATTCTTCCATGAGTTCATTATCAGACGAGAAAATTCTTGTACTTGAAGGAGGAGAATAATCTAAAAGAGTCAGCTCACTTGGTAGATCTTTTCCATAAATGAAAAAGACCAGCAATATAGATAACAAAACGACAAAAATAATGCTCCCCACGAAAAAAAATATCGAAAACAGTCTTTTTAGCACAGCATTTATGCTTTTGTTGCGGCAAAATAGAACATTAGAGACATTATACAGGAGGCTCAGAACTTTATGATCTCATTAAGAACAAAATTATTGTTGATATCATTTTTGTCCTGTGTGATGACTATTTCTCATGGATCTACGAATAATAGACAAAATCTTCCAGAATTTACCAATGCTGAACTGCAGATTGGTATAGCAATGGCAAACGCAGATTATGAAAATTTTATCGAAAAGATATATTTTCTTGTAATGGACGAGAAAAAAAGTCAAACAATCAAACCGGATATCAAATTTGATATCAAAAAAAAAATTGATAAAAAAGTTCAACAAACAAAAGAAGATGCTCTAACGAAAGAGAACAACGAATTAGCAGCAGATTTGCAAAATTCTCAGCTCAAACTCAGTTGTGCACAACAAACAAAAGAAGACATTTCAACGAAAGAGCACAACAAATTAGCAGCAGATTTGCAAAATGCTCAACTTAAACTCAGTTGCGCACAACAAATGTACACAGAGGAATACACAAGCAAGAAAGGAACTGATGACGAATTTCTCAATGGAACTAATCCAGAATTAGCTAAAAACCGCACCAAAAAACAGGGCTCTAATCTAAAATTTGATAAAGAGCTGTTTAACGAACAAACTGAATTGAACATGAAAAGATTGCGAATAATGGAAGAAATATGCGAATGTTGTTATGGCGTGAGAGTCACTTATATTTATAATGCACTCGAAGAAATTATGAAAAATTTAAATTTTATAAAAGAAAATGAAAATCCAGCAAAAACTGTTGAGAACATTATCATAACATCATTACGTAGAATCGATAGTGCTCCTCCTGAAATTCTGGTCAATAATATCGTTAAAATCCTCACAGAAAAGCGGTATAAAGAAATACCACAAGAACAAAATCACGTTGAATCAATAACAACATCATTGTCTTCAATGAAAATAACAAAAGGTAATAGTGATGAACAACAGAAAGTACAAGAGATTAATCAAGAAAGTACTTCCACGCTGCAAACTAAGTCTGAACAAATACCATCATCAATAAATGTTGCTGCAACTAATCCTCTAGAGGCAATCGAACCTCAGGTCGAAAACAACCATGATCAAAATTCCAGGGAAGGATTGCACACACACCTAACAACGGCAGCTTCCAACTTTGTGAAATAATTGATCCAAGTCACAGCACAATACAAATAAGATTAAAGAATTTTCCAATGAAGTAACTTTAATTAGGCTAATAATTAACGCTTTGCACTTCAAAAAACTCAAGGGAATGACTACACACAGGACACATTTCTGGAGCATTCTTTCCTTTGACAATGTAACCACAATTGCCACATTCCCAAATAATTTCTTCCTCTTTTTTGAAAACCTCATCATTCAAAATGTTTGCTAACAATTTGTTGTAGATTGCTTTATGTGCGGTTTCCACATTAGCTACAGCTCGGAATAAACGAGCAATATCATTAAAGCCTTCCTCTTCAGCTTCCTTTGCAAACTGCACATACATTTCTGTTGCTTCGTAATTCTCACTTGCAATGGCAGCCTTCAGGTTTTCAATCGTATTTGAAATTGGTCCACCGTTTAGTAATTTAAACCAAATTTTTGCATGTTCTTTTTCATTACCAGCTACTTTTTCAAATATGTTTGCTATTTGAACATATCCATCCTTCCTTGCTTGAGAAGCAAAATACGTATATTTATTTCTTGCTTGAGATTCGCCAGAAAAAGCCTCTCGCAAATTTTTCTCAGTTCTAGAACCCTTTAACTCCATGTTACACCTCGCTAGTTATCAAATTCCGGCATTGTAGCTCATTCTTGAAAAAATTACATCTTTTTTATATTAATGGAATACTCTTCACATCTCTGAACTATACAGACCAGATTCGTTTATAATTATGTCATTTGGGAAAGCATAATTTAAAATAATTCTACATCTCTCTTCTAAGAGATCCATATCCAAAAAGCTACTGCTTAAAAGGTGCACATTTCTTTCAAGAGAAATTTCTTTGTTTTTTATGTTTTCCAAATTTTTTTTGCGTTCTATAACTTGTTTTTTTACAACAATGTACGACATAATTCCATTTTTTCCTCCTATTGCTTGAGATACAAAATACAGGGCCGCAATTAATATACTCCCTATCTTAATTATCAATTTCAATCTGTTAGAAACTCCAACAAATTTACTTTGTAACTTCATAAATTATTGCTACTAAGTTAAATGTTTGGTACATTGTAACGTATTCAAAGTTGTATTTTTAAGAGAATTTTATGGAAAACAAGTGTGGTTCAACGTTTTCAAAGATAGCAGTTGTATTGTCTGTGATAGCGATTGCTATCGCAACATATTGCTGCTGTTTTAAGGGCCCCTGTGGCGGTGATAAAACAGGTGATGAAAAGATAAAGGAAACTGTAATTAGCGTTATCAAAAGTGATCCGCAGATGATTATGGACGCTATGGGAGAAGGTATTGCTAAAAAAAGAGAGGATGCAATAAAACAACTGACAAAAGATATTGCTGCAAATAAAGAAGCTCTTTCCAAAATGAGCATAACTTTTGGTGATAAAACTGCAAAATCTGTCTTTATTGCATTTATTGATCCTATGTGCAAACACTGTATAGAGTTCCAAAAAGATGTTACAAAAGCGCTGAAGGCCAAGAAGAACACGTGCTTCCACTTACTTCCGGTTGCAGTTATAGGAGAAGATTCAGTTGCTATGGCTAAGGTCTATTACGCTGTGTATGAAAAAAGTCCAGAGAAAGCACTATCGTTTGTTGAGTATGTTGTGAATTCAACGGATGCAATGGATAAAGATGGAATAGAAAAGGCTTTGAAATCAGTTGGTTTGAGCTCGAAGGAAATAGAAAGCCTTTTGCCAGAGGGAAATAAAAAAATAATTGCCAATGGTAAGAAAGCTGAAGAGTTGAAAATTCCATTTATACCAGCTGTATTTTCTGTGATAGGTAATGAAGCTGAAATTGTAAAATCACCCAATTTAGATTCTATATTAAGAACGGCGGACGGAGGTCCTACAAACATTGATCGTTCTCCGGAAGAGCAGTCTAGTGGTCCTAAGAAGTCTGGAGAAGACAAGAAACTAGGATCGTAGCAACTTTAAAATAAAACACCGAGGACAGTACACTGATGCCTCGGTGTTTTTTTATTGATACGTAGGTGTTCCTCGAATGCTTTATAATTAATTGCAAAGATAAAGATCGGGAAGTAGCGCAGCCTGGTAGCGCACTTGCTTCGGGAGCAAGGGGTCGGCGGTTCAAATCCGCTCTTCCCGACCAGCGCATGTTAC
>JAISOC010000029.1 GCA_031275915.1 Holosporales bacterium
AACTAAAGCGACAAAATTTGCAATTTTTGATGTGAATTTACGTAATCATATATCGACTCATAAGATATCAAATCTTGAAAGAGATGATTATGTGCAAACTCTGATCAAAGTGCTTGATGAGTTCTTAAAGAATCCAGGTGCAATAACAAAAGAAACAAAAGCTGAAGATTGTATATATTATAGATTATCAATATCTCATTGTTCTAGCGCATCAACGTTACTTCAAGGAAAATCAGATACAGTGGTTGTGGTAATGCCACCTAATTGGCAAACAGCTACTCCACCAGACAATAACCCAGCTACAATATTTTTTGGCAGTCACACCGCTACCACATCTGGAACTGGAACAATGATGGTGTATCCCAAAACTACTTCCATTTTCCAAGTCCTTCCTTCAATCTCGAGCAGTAGCTCCTCAAGCTCCTCCAGCACACCGAGCAGCAGCAGTTCAAGCTCTTCAAGCAGCCCCAATACACCGAGCAGTAGTAGAACATCCTATACATTCAACCCTAATGCTAAGTCATTTGTTCCAAGCTTCACAAGCTCTTCTAGCTCTTCAAGTTTGCCAAGTAGCTCAAATCCTCTAGGTTCTAACAACAATAACAATAACAACAACAACAACAATAACAACAACAATAACAATAACAATAATAACAATAATAATGACGATAACAACAACAATACTTAAGTGGGAATACTAAAGTGTTTTTGGGAAAAACGGAATTACTGAGCAATATTATTTTGGCCCCAATGGCAGGAGTCACAGACCAACCGTTTAGGAAGCTCGTTCGTGAATTTGGTGATTTCCTGATGTTCAGTGAGATGATAGCCAGCAATGCTGTAATACGAAATGTCAAAAGAACATATAAAATGATTGAAGGAGCAGAAGACAAATACACTTCTGTTCAGATTGTTGGGGCTGACCCCAAAATTATGGCAGAAGCGGCTGAAGTGAGCTTCGATCTTGGAGCTAAGTTTATAGATATCAATATGGGATGCCCAGTTAAGAAAATTGTGAAATCTGAGGCAGGAGCTGCCTTAATGAAAGATGAAAAATTAGCCGCCAAAATCATAGAATCTGTTGTAAATGCAGTGAAAATACCTGTTTCTTTAAAAATACGCCTAGGATGGGATCAGGAGCATAAAAATGCCAGAGAAATAGCAAAAATTGCGGAGAATTCTGGAATACAGATGATAAGTGTGCACGGGAGAACAAGATCTCAACTGTATTCTGGAAAAGCTGATTGGAAAGCCATTGGAGAGGTTAAGAATGTCATAAAAACCATTCCAATAATAGCCAATGGGGACATAGTTGACATAGATAGCTCAAAAAAGAGTCTTAGAGAAAGTGGAGCAGATGGAATCATGGTAGGACGCGGAGCTCTTGGCTCTCCTTGGGTTCTTAAAGAAATTCAAGATGGAGTACCTTTAAATATCAAGAAAGAAGATATAGCAAGACGCCATGTATCTTATATTTTGGATTTCTATGAGAACAATCAAGCCATAACTCAATGCAAAAAGGTTTTAATACATTACTGTAAAGGGATGCCAAACGCATCATCTCTCAGAAACAAGGCAACAAAAATAATTTCAGTAAGTGAGGTATTTTCCACATTGAACGAAATGTCTTGCGAAAAATGATTTTTTTGTCCAAAATATGATGAAAATATTTTATACATTTGATTATTTTGTTATGTCAGAAAAAATAATAAATATACAAGATGCATTTCTAAATTATATGCGTAAAAATAAGACACCTGTTACTGTGTTTCTACTAAACGGAGTCAAATTAACTGGTGTTATTGCTTGCTTTGATAAAAGTACAGTAATTTTGCGAAGAGATGGTTATATACAAATGATCTATAAGCATGCAATCTCCACTTTTTACCCTCATGGATCTGTAAGTGTCTTTGATTGGAATGTATCGCAATCGTTTTCGTCCAAAAAGACAGAAGATGATGATACCTTGGAAGTAGACGAATTAGAGATCGAAGGAGAATATGAGGAGGAAGACGATTCAGAAGTAGATAGCTACTAGGCATGGGCCATGAATTTCGATGTAGTAATAATTGGAGGTGGCCCAGGAGGATATTCCTGTGCTCTTAGAGCTTCTCGCCTCGGTCTGAAGGTAGCAATTATTGAGAAAGAAGACATTGGCGGAACTTGTCTCAACAAGGGATGTATCCCAACGAAATCTCTTTTGCACATTGCAAAAACCAAGCATACAATTGATAACTCAGAGATGTTTGGGATTGGCTCCAATGTAAACTCTATTGATTTTAACAAAATTATTGATAGAACAAAGAACGTTGTTGCAGGCTTGAATAAGGGAGTCTCCGGCCTAATGAAGCAAAACAATATTGTTGTTATTAAGGGAGAGGCCAAATTTTTGTCAAAAAATAAGCTTATTGTTGATAATAAGGAAGAAATAACTGCCAAAAACGTTGTAATAGCGACGGGTGCTCTTCCAAGAATGCTTCCTGAAATTGATCAGTCCCTTATGGAAAAGGGATTGATCTGGACCTCTAAAGAGGCAATGTTTGCTACTAAATGTCCTCAAAAGTTGCTGATTATTGGAAGCGGAGCAATAGGAATTGAGTTTGCTTCGTTTTACAATGCAATGGGATCTGATGTCACAGTTCTTGAAATTCAAGATAGAATTCTTATAAATGAGGACGAAGATATTTCAAAATTTGCTCAGAGAGCAATGGAGAAAAAGGGAATAAAATTTGCCCTAGGAACTGCCTCCTGTGGGATTTCAGAGAAAAATGAATTGATATGCGTTGAATTTAGTAATGGCAACAGAGAAGACTTTGAAATTTGTATAGTGGCAATTGGAGTTGTTCCAAACACAAGAAACCTTAACTTGGACGAAATAGGAGTTAAAACAGAGCAAAATGGGGCAATAACAGTTGATAAATACATGAGAACATCTGTAGGGGAAATATATGCGATAGGAGACGTGACTGCTCCTCCCTTTTTAGCTCACAAAGCTTCGAGAGAAGGAGTTATTTGTGCTGAAAAGATGGCTGATTTGGAGAATATACAGGTGCTAAATTACAATGCAATACCAGGCTGTGTGTATTCTAGTCCTCAAATAGGATCCATAGGACAAACTGAGATGAAAGCAAATGAAAATCAAATAGATATTAAAGTGGGAATCTCTCATTTCAAGAGCAATGGCAAGGCTCAGGCTATAGGAGACTCTGAGGGATTTGTTAAGGTTATATTCGAGGCAAATACAGGAGAAATTATTGGAGTTCACATGATTGGACCAGAAGTAACAGAGCTAATTTCAGTATTCTCACTAGCTATAGCTTCTGAATTAACAGAAAAAGAAATAATTTCAACGATTTTCCCACACCCAACGATGTCTGAAACTTTGCAAGATGCAGTTATGATGGCCTTTGATTGATAGGAAGAAAGTCAAGAGTTGTGAGAATAAGATATTGCGCATTATCTATGTGTCATGGGCATAAAGTTTTTGAGAAATACATTAAAATAGTTCAATGAGTATTATGCGAAGAAAAGTAAAAATCATAATGGGACCAACTGCATCTGGTAAATCAAAGATGGCTCTAAGATACGGGGGAACCATTATAAATGCTGATAGTCAGCAGGTTTATTCAGATATTCCTATTGTAACCTCTCAACCAACTGAGATGGATAAATCCCTTGCAAAACATGAATTGTATGGATTTTTAAAACACAACGAGCAAATAAATGCTGCAAAATGGTGTGAAATGGCAGCAAAAATTGTAGAAAAGTCCATAGAAGATGAAAAAATTCCTGTAATAGTTGGAGGTACAGGAATGTATATAAAATGCCTAACTGAAGGAATATCTAAACTCCCAGTTGTACCCAAGGAAGTTCGCAAGGAGGTCTCAGATTTAGCCTCCACAAATTATGAAAAACTTTGCGAAATTGTGTATAAAAATGATGAATCTTTGAGAAAAACAATTACTTCAGATAAACACAGGCAGATGGTGAGGGCATATGAAATATTATTAACTAGTGGCAAATCTATAGGATTTTTTTTTGCACAACCAAAAATACAATTCTTGAAAGACATTGAATGTGAAACAACAATTATTAAGGTAGAAAGACAGGAGTTGTATAAGCGTATCAATGAAAGATGTGAAAAAATGCTGAAAAATGGGGCCATAGAGGAAGTAAAATCTCTCCTTCGTAAAACAGATCAGAGAAGAGATTACCCGATCTTTAAAGCTATAGGGGTCTCAGAAATTTGCTCATACATAGACGAAAAAAGTACTCTTGAAGAAACTTTTGAAAAAGTAAGTAGAAACACAAGAAGGTATGCAAAAAGGCAAATAACTTGGATACATGGGATGAAACTATATAACCCCAGTCCCATATGAGAGAAACTTTGTGACCAAGATTACAGCACATTAGGTACAAAATTATGAATTGATTCATATCCAGGTATAATCTATTGCCTTATATTAAACTGGGGCCGATAATAATATTATAAGAAGGAGAGGATTATTCCTTTATAAAAACGGGAGGAAACAATGAAGAAGTTACTATTAAGTATTGCTATAGTATTAGGGGGGGGGGGGGGTTTAACTTATTCTTCTTCTCTACATGCAACTACTCAGAGATATAACACACACCCAACTAAATTTTTTACAATAAATGAAGTAGAAGCAGCGTTTGCTGATTTACCAGGTTACCAAAAAGTGGATATATCAGGACCAATTGTTCCATGGAACAAAATGGAAACATATGATCAATCTAAGATAATCAATATAGTGTA
Source organism: Holosporales bacterium (assembly GCA_031275915.1). Classification (GTDB taxonomy): domain Bacteria; phylum Pseudomonadota; class Alphaproteobacteria; order RUG11792; family RUG11792; genus JAISOC01. The sequence continues at coordinate 4,778 of JAISOC010000029.1, forward strand.
TGTTTCAGGAAGTAAGTATCAGCATTATACATATACCTCCCTAATATCTATTCTTGAGAACTCTAAGCCAGAAGAACGTGAAGAACCTATAAGATTTACTATTATACTTGATGAGATAGGACCTGAAGGAAGATCTACTTTCAATGGAACTCTTGATGATGATATGAGAAGATCAACAAATGCTCTCTTCCTTGAATTTAACAGAGATATTTATAGGTATGATATAGAGTATATTCCTATTCCTGATAGAGAAAGAGAACGTATTAATCAGTTTGAAACA
>JAISOC010000040.1 GCA_031275915.1 Holosporales bacterium
TTCCCCGCCGGCTGAAGCTGGCGGTTTTGTGTTACGCCTGGAAGGCGGTCATGATATCTTAAAGTTATCTTCCTTATAATGTGTTTCTTGTTCCTCTATATATTTCTGTTCTCCTTTATTAATCCTCTTGTTCTAATTGCTATATTACCTGTTAAAATCCTATACCTACACTTAGTGCAGAATATTATATGATACTTTAGATCGTATACACTATATGCTCCTTTTCTGTAATCCACTCAGCACTCTTTCTCTAACATCTGATGCAATATTATACTAAAGTCTTCGCCTAAAGGCGAGTTGGTTACCCCATCCCAGTTAGCTATCTAAATTCAATGGTTTTTCAAATAAATCTTTCATATTGCACCTAAAAGAATGTGAGAGTATATTCAATCATAGAGGACAAGATTTTTTATCATTTTTGGCTTATATATGATCTTGATTTTTTAAAAATGCTAGTCTAGAGCCTTTTTCATTAACAAACAATTAGATTTTATGTAAATTTGGTTAGACTGCCTTTATTTTTGCCCTATATATGAATTTCGATCATTCCAGATTAGATAAGCTAATAAGAAGGAAATATGGAAAAAGTATTCCTCAATCTGTTATTGAAAAAGCAATTCGTAACAAAGATGTATTGGTTAATGGAAAAAGATGTTCCTCTTTTACTCAGGTTTCAGAGATTGACAATATATATGTGCATGAATCTATTAAGAAATATTCAGATAAACAAAAACGTGTAAATATAACAAACAACAATTTTAAGAATCTTATAGTATATGAAGATTCAAATATCATTGCTGTAAATAAGCCTTTTGGATTGGCAGTGCAACTTGGTTCTAAACTTAGAACTGCTATTGATGTTATGGCAAAGGCATACAATTCAAATGCCTGCTTAGTTCATAGAATTGATAGAGATACCAGTGGACTTGTGATACTTGCAAAGAATATTCAAACATCCAGGTATATGCTTCACCTATTCAAAAACAAAAGTATTCATAAAAAATATATAGCTATAGTATCTGCAAAAAATTTAAAAACAGAAATGGGGATTATTGAAGTTCCTCTTAGTAGGCAGAAAGACAGGGTTATCGTGGATAAAATTGGAGGAAAAGTGGCAATAACAGAATATAAAATCGTGAAAAATCTGGAAGACAATTTAGCCATGCTTGAGGTTTTTCCAAAGACAGGAAGGACACACCAGATAAGAGCTCACCTACAGTATATAGGCTGCCCTATTCTTGGGGATAAAAAATACGGTGGAAGGGTACATGAAAGAATGTGTCTTCATGCATATAGTGTTAGTTTTCTTGATATAAATGGTCAAAAAATTCACATTATTGCAGATATTCCAGAGAATTTTTAGTTTTAAAACATTTTGTTTCTATTGGCTATTATTTTTACCTTATCTAAGAAATAGTCACAGAGCGTTTTTTGTTCTACGTTGAATTGTTCTATTGCTCCCGATTTTTCACAGAAACTGGAAAATCCAACGATATCAGGTCCTTTGTAAAATATCACATATGTGAAATCAGGATCCATCTGACCTATATACTCAATCTCACTATAATGGACAGGATATCTTATGCATGGCTCCTTGAACCCAGCTTTTCTCAGAATTTTTCTTATAAAATCGTTTTTCATAAGAGTGTATGTTGGTAATCCATACGATTTTTTCTCAGAGGCGTCTTTCATAATGGATATTTTTCGTTTGAGCTCAGAGTATTCGAGAACGACCTCAGTGTGTTCAATCATATAATCTCGAAACATCAAAAATCCTTTGATTTCAGGATTACCTTTTTCAAGAATATGGAGGTTTGTCTTCATTTCTCCTTCATTTTTCCCAAAAAAATATCGAAATGGGATGTTCAATTCTCCTTTGTATACAAAGCCATTTTCTTTCAGGATCAGAGATTTATCAAGGTTATACACTTCAAGAGCTATATCGATTTGAGGCTTTGCAATTAGATTCGGAATAGCAGTTGATCCAATGTGATGTATAGCAACAAAATTCTCATCAAGAAGAGATCTAATATCGGAGGCTTCTTTTTTGAAGATCTTAACAGCAATGTCATAACATTCTGACAATACAACTGACATTATTGTCTCTTATTCATACATTATGCAGTAACGATGCCTTTGCATCTATCACAAAGATTCACATCTCCTTGTGAAGAAACCTCATTTTTTATTTTCCAGCATCTATCGCATTTCAGGCCGCTTGCGTTTTTCACAACAACTCCGATTTCTGGAATATCATCAGATACGCTTGCGCTTGAAGGAATTTGAGCTGTTACCACTGTGGCCTTGGATACTATAGCAATCTCAGCAATATCAACAGACATGAGAGTTTTCGTGGTATCTGCATTGGTTGAGTATACAAATATCTCTGCCTCAAGACTGGATCCTATTACCTTTGCATTTCTCTCAACTTCCAATGCGGCAGTAATAGATTTTCTGACACTTTTGATTGTTTTCCATTTTGTGTTTAGATCATCATTCTTCCAATTTTCAGGTATTTTTGGAAATTCATTCATGTGTATGCTGGTATTATTGCAATTATAGTATTTCCAAGCTTCTTCAGCAGTGAAACTGAGTAGTGGAGCTATCCAGTGCACAAGATTCACAAATATTTCATTCATAACTGTCAAGCAGGCCCGTCTTTTGGTGCTATCCTTGGAATCGCAGTATAAGGTATCCTTCGATATATCAAAGTAAAAGGAGGAGAGTTCATTTGAACAAAAGGTATGAAGACTTGTGTAAAAGTGCTGTAATTCATAACTTTTAATACAATCGATCATAGTTTCATTCAGTCTGTATAGTTTGTGAAGAATTAATCTCTCTAACTCTGGCATGTCTTCAATCTGAACTTTTTGTGATACATCATCAAAACCAGAGAGAACTCCAAGAAGATATCTGAGAGTATTTCTGAATCTTCTATACATATCCATCTGTCTCTTCAGAATTTCCTCTCCTATTCTGAGATCTTCTGAATAGTCAGATGTAAGGCACCACAGTCTCAGTACATCTGCTCCATATTTGTTAATTACTTCCTCTGGAGATATGACATTCCCCAATGATTTGGACATTTTTTTCCCATCTTTATCCAGAACAAAACCGTTTGTGGCCACCTGCTTATATGAAGCTTCTCCTGTTGTGCATACAGATTCCACAAGAGAGGATTGGAACCATCCTCTATGTTGATCGGAACCCTCAAAATACAAATTAGCAGGCCATTGCATGTCATCTCTCTGTTCAAGAACGTAGTGATGGGAACAGGCGCTATCAAACCAAACCTCAAGAGTATCGCTCACCTTGTTGTATAGAGATGCATCATACTTATCGCATAGGAAATATGCGATATCGCGATTATGCCAGGCTTCAAGTCCTTCCTCTCTTATACTTTTTAAAACTTTGCTGAATACATCGTCATCCACAAGAACTTCTCCTGTTTCCTTGTGAATAAAGAGAGCTATAGGAACTCCCCAGAGCCTTTGTCTCGATATACACCAGTCAGGTCTTTTTTCAACCATACTGCGGATTCTGTTGATGTATCCAGAAGGGTACCATTGTGTTTTGTCTATAGCCTTCAATAACTGATCTCTGATTTTTCCGATTGAGATGAACCATTGGCTTGTTGTTCTGAATATGAGAGGAGCCTTCGATCTCCAAGAATGAGGATAGCTGTGCACTATTTGATATGAATACAATAGATTTTCTGCTTTTTGAATTTCTTCTATAACATGTGGATTCACTTTAAACACGTGTTCACCTGCAAAACATGGCAGAGTGTCTATCAAGGTGCCGTCATCATTAACTATGTCCTCTATATCAAGTTCGTATTTCTTTCCAAGAAGAAAGTCTTCAACACCATGGGCAGGAGCTGTGTGAACCAAACCTGTTCCAGCATCTGTTGTGACGTGCTCTCCTGGAAGCAATGGAACATCCAAAGTGTATCCGATTTTTCTTAGGGGATGCTCACATATTGTGTCCTTTAAATCCTCTCCGCTAATTGTCTCTATAACTTCATATTTTTCTACATGAGACTCATTTATAAATGCTTGTATTAAATCTCTTGCGATTAAATATTTTTCGTTATTTGCTTTGATAATTGAATATACACAATTTTCTGAATATGCAATGGCTTTATTTGCAGGTATTGTCCAAGGAGTTGTTGTCCATATAACTGCAAAAACGTCTCTAAGAGATTCGTGTTTTGCTTTTGCTATGGGAAATTTGACATATATGGCATCACTAACTTTGTCCTTATATTCAAGTTCTGCTTCAGCAAGGGCAGTTTTCTCAACAACAGACCACATAACTGGATTTTTTCCCCTGTATACCAGCCCTTTCTTGTATATTTCATAGAATTTCTCACATATGACTGCCTCAGATTCTTTTGACATAGTGCAATACGGATTTTCTGTATCGAATACAATTCCGAGTCTTTCAAATCCTTTTTTTTGAACATTTGACCATTTTTCAGCAAAATCTCTGCATTTTTTGAGAAATTCAGAGACAGGAACATTTTCTCTTTTCTTTCCATCTTTTATGTAATTTTCTTCAATCTTCCATTCAATAGGGAGACCATGACAGTCCCAACCTATAACCAACGGAGCATCATATCCAAGCATTTGATATGATTTATTAACTGCATCTTTAAGAACGCCAATTAAGGCATGTCCTATGTGAATATCACCATTTGCGTATGGAGGTCCGAAGTGCAATATGAATTTTTCTCTGCCTTTTGATTTTTCCCTGAGAGATTTGAAAAGATTTAATTTTTTCCAATCTTCCAAAATAACGGGTTCTTTATTAGCCAAATCCCCTTTCATAGGAAAATCTGTCTTTGGCAAAAAGATCGTCTTGCTTAAGTCGTTATTACTCATTTTCCGAAGCGTTCCCCAAGACGTGAACATGCATATGTGGTACCTCCTGCATTCCGAACTTGCCTGAATTCGAGATGATCTTATATCCTCCCTCCTTCAATCCCAACAAATCTATTGTTTTCGCAATAGCTCTATTAAGGTCAACTATTTCACTTGGATTAGCTTGAGTCACAAAATCATACCAATCTGTATACTCTCCTTTTGTTATAATCAGAACATGCACAGGAGCCTTCGGTCTTATGTCGTGTATAACTATATAATGCTCTCCTTCAAGCAAAATATTTGATTTTAACTCTTTGTGTATTATTTTATAGAACGCATTGTCTTTATTATACTTCATATAAACTCCTTATTAATTTAAATTTTAACAATGGCAGCCCCCCAAGTTAAGCCAGCTCCTATAGCCGTCAACAAAAGTGTGTTGTTTTTTTTGATTATTCCCTGATCAATAGAGAATTTCATAGCTAAAGGAATGGATGCAGATGATGTATTGGCGTGTTTATCTATTGTTAATATAATCTTTTCGAGGGGAACTTCCTTCATTTTACTCATAGATTCCAGGACTCTTCGGTTGGCCTGGTGAGGTATTATCCAATCAATATCATCAAAAGTCATATTGTTTTTTTTCAAAATTGAGATCATTGAGTCATACATATATTCAATGGCATGCTTGAAAACCGCTCTTCCTTGCATTGTCATATATCCTCTGTTTTCATTTTTTTCACTATTCGTGATTGTAATGAGATCGTGCTTATCTCCATCCGAAAAAAGCTTCACATCGATTATACCAGATTTATCTTCGGATCTTCCTTCCTTGACAATGCATGCTCCAGCTCCATCTCCAAGAAGTACACATGTTGATCTATCTGTCCAATCAGTGAATAAGGATAAAGTTTCCGCTCCTATAAGCAATATATTCTGAGCAGTTTCTGATTTTATAAAGCTGTCTGCAATTGATATAGCATAAATAAATCCAGAACATGCAGCCTGAATATCGAAAGCAAAGGCATTCCTTGCTCCAATTATAGATTGCACTCTAACAGCACTTGATGGACATCTTTTTTCTGGAGTTGCTGTTGCAACGATAATTACATCTATATCAAGGGGAGAAATTCCCTCTTTTTCAATTGTTTTAAGAGCTGCCTTCGCGGCTATATCATGAGTATATTCACCCTTCTCCACAATATGGCGCTGCTCAATGCCAGTTCTAGTGAAAATCCATTCATGAGTTGTATCAATTGTCTTCTCCAAATCATAGTTAGACAGAACCTTCTCAGGAAGATACGTCTCTAGGCTTGAGATTATGCTTTTTTTCACTATTTTTTATTCTCCA
>JAISOC010000059.1 GCA_031275915.1 Holosporales bacterium
TTTTTTAATTTTAAATTTTTTAAAATTTTTTTTTTTTTTAAAATTGTTTTTATATTGTTTTTTTTAAAAAATAAATTTTTTATAAAAACCCCCCCCCCCCCCCCCCCCCCCGCAATAATATAACAATAACCAAAGCTGGCAGGATCATATCTTGCTTAGTGATTGGAGTTCTTTTATCTACATCAAGTGTAAGAGGAACTGGAGCATCAGGGTTAACAGTAGAGGATCTTGATCCGCTTAGTGAAAGCGCAAAATTAGTTGAAGTAGCAGATACAATAGCTGCCAATACAAATACCGCAATTGGAAATGCAGTCAATGGTGCCGTTAATAATATAGTAGGAACAAGTATAGATACTGCAAACAGTCCAACTTTATACGGCATACTGGCAGCAATAAAAGGTTTAAATACAAACTTAACTTGCACATGTACCTGTGGTGGTAGTGGTGAAAGCAGTGGTGAATCTGTAGGCGGAAGTGAAAGTGAGCCTGTAGAGGAATCTGAACAAACAACCGATGAATATGGTGGAAATGTACCTCCAGGAGATGGCGATGAAGTAATAGTTACTTACGACAATAACAAAGAAACACAAGCAGGATTCACCTTATCTGGGTTTAAAGCAGCAACAAATAACGTAACTTTCGGGACAAATTTCAGAAATAGTCTCATTAGGATATTATTTGACTTAACAAGTGATTTGGCAGATTTTACATTGACAGATGGCATAGGCGGACCTTTCCAAAATGTACACACAATCATAGCAAACACAATAACATCACTAGCAGACAATGCTTTTGGGATAGTGAGTGGCTCCAAGTATTTTCCGGTTCTCGGATATGTGTCCTTATTAGTGGCAACAACAACCGGAGAAGCTCCATTTGCAGGAACGGCCCTAAAAGAACTATATGCTCCTGAACTTACAGTTGATGATGTAAGCGTTTTCTCAAGAAGTAAATATAATTCTAACTATGACACAAATCCATTATTTCAGAAAATCACAATTAAAAACTTTGTTGGACCTGATACTAAAACCGATACTTTCCCCTCAACAGATACGATAGGAATGTTTGATGGGCAAGAAAATTTAATTGAACTACGTCTTGCTGATGGCCAATATCCTCCAGCAATATTTGGTCCAAATACATTCCGAGACTGCTATAGTTTCAAATATTTCAATTTCTACACCGATATTGACAATGACAGTGATGGGACAAGCGATGTACGTAAAGGTGTGTGCAGATTGGAAGCCGGTGCATTACAAAACACACGAAATTTGGACACAAAAGTATTGTGTCTGAATGGAATAATAAAAGGAGCACTGACAGGAAGCATAGTTGAAGAACTTCACCTCGTCCCACATGCGGACGACAAACATTATTATGATCCTTCTGGATCTGCATCAGATGAAACTTTAACCTATTGGACAGATCTAACTGCAAATTGTTTCGAAGGTTCAAATATACAAAGACTGCATCTCAAAATGGATATAAAACTAACACCATCAGATAATTCCTATACTGCATTAGGTAAGCTTCCAACTTTGAGAGAATTATATTTTTACGGCTATGTATACCAAATTTTGGTCTCAAGCGCAGTGAAAACACTTATAAGTACAGATAATAGTGATTTTGAGGATAATGGGTGGCCAAAACACACGACTTGGGATACTAGATATGTAGACCTGCATTTATACTACAGTGCAAAGGATTGGGATAATGGGCAATACAACACTAACAATGGACAGTGGAGAAATGACGGTACATACCCATTCAAATCAATTACAACGGATAATAGCAGTGTTCAAAACTGGTATAATGAGACATTCTCTGCATACGTCCCCACAGCCCTAGAAACTCGCGCTGGCACCACATAATGGCAGAGCAGATTTTCCATCCCCACTTTATCCCCCACGGTTTCTCCCAAGGTGCGTGGGGGGCCAATTTACAATCAAATTTAATCACAAAGCACTTGTATTTTCTTTAACCCAGGCCATTGAAATATCATCATCTTGGAAAATTGGCACAAATTTTTGAAGAATTTCAGAATTGTAATTATTAAGCCATTCAATCTCATCCAATCCTAGAAGGCTTTTGTCTATCAAATTATTGCAAAAAGGAACATACGTAAGTACCTCAAATTGCAACATTCCATTTGGGGCATGCACTGTCAAAAGCATATTTTCTAATCTGATACCATAATTTTCTGTGTAATATCCTGGCTCAATACTGGTAACCATTCCACACTTCATTTGATCTTTGCTTTCTTTTGCTATACGAGGAGATTCATGAACCCACCTATAATTACCAATTCCGTGTCCTGTGCCAAAGTCATAATCCATATTGTGCTTCCACATGTAATACCTACTTATTGTATCAAGGCTACTACACTCAGTATTTTCAGGAAATATGCTCATTGAATAAAAAATAACGCTTTTTAAAACGGTGGTATAAACATTTTTAAATTCTTGTGGACAATTATCTCCAAAATATAAAACCCTTGTCATGTCTGTCGTACTATTATCAAAATGAAATCCTGCATCAAATAGGAACAAAGCTTCGTTTTCTATGATGTAATTGCTTGTATCTCCATCAGTATAATGAACCAAAGCCGTATTTTTCCCAGAAGCACATATAGGTTTGAATGAAAAATCTATAGCTTTCGGATTTTTAAACATAGCAACTGCTTCTTTTTCGGAGATTTTATGACCAGTTTTCATCAAATAATCAACATGAGCCAAGAGTTTTATAAATGAAATGGAAGTTTCAAAAGCTCCATATTTTTCTGCCTCTATTTCAGAATCGGTTTTCGTATACAACCTGTGTGTCTTTTGATCGGAAACAATATTGAACCCACTTTTAAGCAGATTCACCAGAAAAAATGCTGGAATTTGAGAATAATTCGCTTTTATTGTGTAATTTTTGAATTCTAGCATAACTTGTTCGAAACTATCGAAAGGATGGTAGTCAAATTTATTATTGTTATTGTTTGCAATGGGTAAATCTGAAAAAATGACAGGTTTGCCAGTTTCTGATATCAGAGCAATTGCGTTGACCAGAGGACTTTTGTCATTCCCGAGCTTTTCTTTACGTATTCCAAAAATCCAAGATATCGTGTCTTTACTGGCTGTTAATATAGCTCCATCTGATGTATCCATCTCATGCCAGTCATCCATAACAACAATTCTGTTTTCGTTATACCCGTTTTCTTTGTACCTAGTAATCGGGTGTTCAATTATACTTCTTACATTTACGTCAATTGACTTGGTTATTTCGAGAATCTTAAGATACGACTTATAACTATGTGCCAGAAGAGATACAACAAGCGTATCTCCAGCACTCATCACGTCTCTTATCATATTTTCCACAGAATATTGCGGTGATTGTTCAATTTTCCATATTTTCTGATCAGTTTGCTTACGGGCTTGAGTTGTATATCGCCCGTCAACACAAAGTATTGCATTTGTCTTCGAAACTATTGCTATACCGCTTGAGCCAGTAAATCCAGATAAGAGCTCCAAACTAGATATTTTATTCTCATAATTATCGAAAGAACATTTAATTGGAGTTAGAATTGCCTCTTTGTCACTCAGAAATGATCTGATTTCTTCGAGAATATTATTCATAATGCCCTTGGATATTCCTTCGCTATTCTATCAATTAATTGTAACTCTTTTAAAATTTGCTCAATATCACTTAGGTATACCATATTCGGTCCATCACAAGGAGCATTATCAGGATCGTCATGAACCTCCATAAAAATCCCAGCAACACCAACAGCAACAGCAGCTCTTGCGAGAATTGGAGCGAAAACTCTCTCTCCTCCTGAACAGTCACCTTCGCCTGAAGGTTGTTGTATTGAGTGAGTTGCATCAAATACAACTGGACAACCTGTTTGCTCCATAATCGGCAAGCCTCTGAAATCTGAAACGAGAGTGTTATATCCAAAAGAGGTACCCCTATCGCACAGAAGTATATCATGTGCTCCAAAGTGCTTTAATTTTTTAACAACATTTTGCATATCCCAAGGAGCCATAAATTGCCCCTTTTTGACATGTATAGTCTTGCCTGTCTTGGCTGCTGCTCCCAACAAATCAGTTTGTCTACACAAAAATGCTGGAATCTGCAATATATCTGCGATCTCAGCTACCTTTTCGCACTGACCTGGAAGATGTACATCTGTTAAAACTGGAACTTCTAGATTTTTTTTAATATGCGTCAAAATTTCCAAACCTTCGTTCAGTCCGGCTCCTCTTTTTCCAGATATACTAGTTCTGTTGGCTTTGTCATACGATGATTTAAAGACATACGGAATTTTTAATTTTTGGCAGGCTTCTTTAATGGTTTTCCCTATAAATAAAGTTTTTTCATATTCTTCAACAACACATGGGCCCCCTATAAAAACAAAAGGCAACCTGTTTGAAAATTCCACCTCTTGCACCTTCACAGTAATCATCTATACATATCCAAAACAAAGCGGATAAACGAAGAGTATTATACACTCTTTTTTCTGGAATGAGACGCTCTTTGAAATTCAGTTGCGATTTTTCATAGGTGCCATCTATAACTTCAGTTTCACATAAAGGAACCATACAATTATGGCTTATTTGAAATGCTAGACAACAAACTGTTGTGTAACTCTTTGATATTTTCGTTTGACATCAGTATATTTAGTAGACGTAAATTGGCTGGTTTTTCGTTGTTATACTCCAAACTTTTAACCATATTTTCCACTCTGCTTTCAATACCTTGAAATACCAAACTTCCAACTACAATACTTAAAATAGCAGCAACGCTAAGCACATGGAGAAAATTTATTTTTGTATTCACTTCATCCAGTTTCTCCTCTGATTTCATAAAGATATGCTTTATGACGCTCACTGTATATGCAACTGTCAGCATGGTATATACAGATACAGCAGCTATTAGCCAATATCTACCGTGTTCTGCTAACATGTAAAACACATTCAGTTTTGCTACAAAACCTATAAATGGAGGAAGGCCAACCATAGATAGTAATCCACACAGAACTGCATACAAGTAAGTTGGATAAACTTTAATTGCTCCTCTTAATTCATCGAAATATTTTATATTTTTGTGCTTTTCTATGCCAATAAGCCCTATAAACAAACAAAAAGATGACAAAAAATAAGAAAAAACATATATGATGGCATGTTTAATTTCTAAGTTTTTTTCGAAGACAGAGAGAACAATCAATGCAAACCCTGTGTGACCAACCGAAGAATAAGCTATGAATTTTTTTATGTTTTTCTCGAGAAATGGAACTATTCCTCCAATGAATAGCGATATTACTGATATTGTCATTAAAAAATCTTGAAAACATGCTACTCGATGCAACAACAAAACGGAGCAGAAGCATGCTAATATCGAGAAGAGAATGAATTTGGCTAAGGAATCTAAGAATAATACCAGTGGCAAAGGAGAGGAGTCATATAATTCCACGGACCACGTATGAAATGGAGCTATATTAGTTTTAAACAACAAGTATGAGAAAATAAGAAAAATGCCAATTGTACCAAGAAAATTGAGATCAAAATTGCTCAGAAAAACAAAAGAAATGGAATTGAGATTGAGGTAATACAGACTAGTTCCGTATAGAAATACAGCAGACATTATCGTAGATAAAATTATATACTTTACTCCTGTTTTGGGAGCTAATAAAAAATAAAGAGATATTGAATATAGCTCAAGCCCTATATACATTATTAATAAATTATTAGTTGATATTGAAATCATCAGTGCGAGAACATTGCAAAGTATGGTTATATAGATGTTTGTTGATAAAATCTTATGAACATTTTTTACCACCAAGAGAGCAATACCAAAGAAAATGCAAAGTATCAAAAACATTTTTAATTGGTATGAAAAATAATTGTAAGCGAACAACCAGGTATTAGTTTTAATGCTGGACGATGTATATATCAGCATTATTACAGCAATTGCCAGTGTTCCAAACATAGAAATCTTTGGAACTATCTTATTTGAAACCTTTGTAGTCGCAATAGCAATAACGAATGTATTTAGTAAAATTAGCACAATAACAGCTATCTCCGGCAAGGAGTAAGCTATCTGATATACCACATCTACGTATTGTTCTGTGTTCATAATGATCGCATTATACATTTTGTTGTTGATCCTTGCATACAGCAG
>JAISOC010000063.1 GCA_031275915.1 Holosporales bacterium
CATATACTGTATTTTCCTTTTTGGAACAGCAGCAGAGATCCCAGATTACTGAAGAGTCTGTCAAGGAGGAGAACGAAGTGATCCTTGACAGACAAACGGAAGTAATCTGGTACAATGTAGTTCCTCCAAAAAGGAAGTTAAATTAAAAAGCAGATATATTTTTTTCTCCAAAATAAGAAATAAGTGCCTCTGGTATTTCAACACTTCCCTCCTTTTGTTGATAATTTTCTAGAACAGCTATGAGACAGCGGCCAACTGCCACTCCAGATCCATTCAATGTATGTACATATTCGTTCCTTTTTGTCTGTATATTCTTGAATTTAGTATTCATACGTCTGGCTTGAAAGGAGCCGCACCTTGAGCAACTTGAAATTTCTCTATATGTATTCTGCCCAGGCAACCAAACCTCTATGTCATAAGTTTTTTCTGAAGAAAAACCCATATCTCCTGTTGAGAGAACAACAGTTCTAAAAGGAAGTTCTAGCTTCTTTAAAATTCCTTCAGCACACTCAGTCATCCTTTCATGCTCACTTATGGATTGTTCGTGGGTTGTAATACTGACCAATTCAACTTTTCCAAATTGATGTTGTCGGAGCATGCCTTTAGTATCTTTCCCAGCACTTCCCGCCTCTGATCTGAAACATGGAGTGTAAGCTGTATATCTAAGAGGTAGTTTTTCCTCTTCTAACACATAATCACTGTGTATATTCGTGAGGGAAGCTTCTGCAGTCGGAATAAGATACATTCCTGTAGTAGTCTTAAATAGATCGTCCTCAAATTTTGGGAGCTGTCCTACTCCAAGCATTGATTGTTTATTGAGCAAGAGAGGTACATAAATTTCTGTGTATCCGTTTTCTTTTGTGTGAATATCCAGCATAAATTGAGCCAAAGCCCTCTCAAGCTTCGCTAATTTTGAATACAATAAAACGAATCTAGAGGAAGCTATTTTAGCTGAATTTTCAAAGTCCATCATACAAAGTTTTTCTCCTATTTCATAATGTTCAAGAGGATTGAAATCAGAAAAAACTCTAGGTTGCCCTACCCTTCTAATCTCCAAATTATATGTTTCGTCTGGACCAACTGGACATTCATCTGATGGAATGTTTGGAATGCTATGCAAAAGTCTTTCAAGGTTTTCCTTAACTGGGTTAAGATCTGCGGTGATTTTTTCAATTTTTGTCTTCAATGTCTCCATCTTAGAGGATAATTCTGAAGTATCGAGCCCTTGAGCCTTGGCTTTTCCAAAGCCATCAGTTATGGTGTTCCTTTCTTTTAAAAATTCTTGTTTTTTGGTTAAAATTGCCCTGTATTTTTCATCTAAGGCTAATAATTTATTTTCAACAGGATCTTTGTTCCTATTAATAAGAGCTTTATCAAGAATTCCTTGATGATTTCTGACAAAATTTATATCAATCATTTTAGGAGCAGTTTAACGGATGCCACATTAAAGAATTATATAAAATTACGAAAAGCAAATAAAACATTCATAAAGCTTATCTTGTATGAAAATGAGGTTAACTATTAAAAGTGATCTTACAATTTGTTGGAATTTGCAAGAACTCTCACAAATTTAATATAATATCTTTTGAATCGTTTAAGCACGATTGTTGTTTTTTATGCCGTCCACAGTTATAGAAATTAATGGTCTCAAAAAATCATTCGGAAATAAAAGAGTCCTGCAGGGAGTTAATCTCAGCATAGATTCTGGGGAATCATACGTGGTGATAGGAGGATCCGGAACAGGAAAATCTGTTCTCATAAAATGCATTCTGAGACTACTCGATGTAGACTCCGGAACCATCAAAATCAATGGTAAAAATATTAAAGATTTGCAACAAAAAGAGCTTTTGCAAACTCTTTTAAAGTGTGGAGTCTTGTATCAGGGAGCCGCTCTTTTTGACAGCTTGAATGTTATAGATAATGTGTCCTTTGGATTAGTTTATGGATATAGCCTTTCTCAAAAGGAGGCCTATAAGACAGCAATTGAAAAATTGGAAGCTGTTGATTTGGATGAAAGTGTTGCATATCTGTCTCCAGCGGAATTGTCAGGAGGTATGAAAAAGAGAGTAGCCCTGGCAAGAGCACTTGCAACTAATCCAAATATTATCTTTTTTGATGAACCAACAACTGGATTGGATCCTATAACAAGCGGAACTATCAATAATTTAATCGTAAAATGCACAAAAGAGCTCGGAATTTCCGCTCTTTCAATCACTCATGACCTGATAAGTCTGAGAACCATAAGTAACAAAGTCGGATTATTGCACGATGGAAAAATCATATGGGAAGGAACAAACGAAGAACTCGATACTACTGATAATCCATATGTTAGGCAATTTGTAAGCGGATCTCAGGATGGCCCCTTCAAAGTTCTCAGCAAATAACATAAAAACAATTAAACATTCTGCGATGGTTGCAAATGCAGCCCGCATGATAGCCTTGAGAACAAATGGGATTATAGATTCAGATATGGCATATATGTGTGGTATATTTCATGACATAGGCAAATTAGATCTAGACGAATCTGAGAAATACAAACATCCATTAATTGGTTACCAAATGATGATTGAAAATGGAGACAAAACAATAGCAGAAGTTTGTATATCACACCCATTTGTCACTCCATATCGCACTAATTATCTGGAATGTTATTGTGGAAACGACACAGAAACGCTTGAAATTATATTGGATGTATTATCAACCTTAACCATTACTCCATTGATAAGACTCATACAATTCTGTGATAAAATCTCAGGAGTAGACAAATATATGAGTATAGAAGATAAGTTTGAGTGGTATAGAAACAAATACAACACTACTTCCAACTTGATTGAGACAAATTTTGATGCATATATGGAAATAAAAAAGGAAATAGAGGAATATATAAAAGATGATGTGTATAAAATTGTGTTTAATTAATATGGAAGTATTATAAAGGGACTGTGTAGATTACCAAGATGATTATTGTTAAGAATCTTATCAAAAAATTTGGAAACAGGGTCATTATCGATGACTTTTCATATCATTTTCCGAAAAACACAAAAATAGGAATAATTGGAGCTAACGGAGCAGGAAAAACCACTTTTTTAAATCTTATAACTTCGATTGATGAATATGATTCTGGTTCAATTATTATTCCAAAAGATTGTGTTTTGGGATATCTTCCGCAATCTCCATGTGAAAATCCGAAGAATACGATTCTTGAAGAATGTATTTCTGGGCATCTTAAACTGTGTGCCTTGGAAGAAGAATTGCATGCCTCTCTAAAGAAAATGGAGAAAGATTATTCTGATGAAATTTATGCTGAATATGAAAAAATAGAAAAAGAGTTTGCGGATAATGATGGATATGCTCTGGAGGCTGAAGCAAAAGGCATTCTTGTCGGCCTTGGCTTTGAAAATTCCCAATTCGAAGATTCTCCACTGATATTATCCGGAGGATGGAGAATGAGATTGGAATTGGCCAAGCTCCTCATTAATGAACCAAACTTTTTAATACTGGATGAGCCTACGAACCATCTTGACCTCCCGAGTCTCACCTGGCTTGAACAATATCTGAAATCTTTTCGAGGAACCTTGCTGTTCGTCTCTCATGACAGAGATTTTCTCAACAACATAGCGGAACAGATAATTCACATCTCACATGGAAACGTAAGCATTTATAACGGTAATTTTGAGGATTTTCTGGAACAGAGAGAAGCAAAAACAGAATTTGCCAGGAAGCAGATGGAATCTATCAAGAAAAAACAGGATCATCTTCAAGAGTTTGTGGATAGATTTAGGTATAAGGCAACTAAAGCAAAGCAAGCTCAAAGCAAACTAAAAGTAATAGAGAAATTGAAAAAAATGGAAGAAAGAATTGGTATTGAAGATTCTGAAAAGAGACCTACTTTTAAGATGGAAGTCGAAAAGCAAAGCAGTAAGATTGTTTTGGAAATTAAAAATGGAACAATCGGATATGAAGACATTGCTCTCAATAAGGGGATAGATCTCAGGGTAATCAGAGGAAACAAAATAGCCATAATAGGAGCCAACGGAATCGGAAAGACCACCCTTCTCAAAACCATAATTGGAGAAATTCAATTGTTATCCGGAGAAATGAATTTTGGGAACAATGTAACTATTGGATATTACTCACAAGAGCAACTTGAGACTTTGGATCCAAAAGAAGATGCTCTAACAAATGTTCTGAATCTTGCGAGAAATATTAATCATCAACAAGCAAGGGCAATACTTGGTTGTTTGCTCATCACAAAAGATGAAGTTAAAAAACAGGTGCATGTATTGTCTGGAGGAGAAAGGAGTAAGGTAGCAATAGCTGCCCTTCTTGCTCAAAGAAATAATTTCCTTATATTGGATGAGCCAACAAATCACCTCGATATGTCCAGTGCAGAAGCCCTGTCTATGGCTCTGGCTGAGTATGGAGGAACAGTAATAGCTGTCAGTCATAACAGATCCTTCATAAGCTCCTTTGCTACACACATCTTCAAGATGGATAAAACAAAGAAAGCTGAGCTGATAGGAGCTGATACATAAATTCCTAAGTTAGAAATAACGCCAGCAAACGAAGTGAGC
>JAISOC010000076.1 GCA_031275915.1 Holosporales bacterium
ATGCCCAAGCTATGAAGGTACCGAAAATAATTTCTGGGAAACAACTTGGAAACACAATCCTTGGGCTTTCTGGGTGTGGTACAAATATTACAAAGCAGCAATCCGTGAGATATTAAACAGTATGGTGGCCTACACCAGCCTCATGGGCTTGGTTTATGGTCTTCTATTTAATTTTTCCGTGGGGCTCATTTTGTCGTTAACTGGCATTGGATCAAACCTGCACATGTCATTTGAAACAGTAGTGGATTCAGTGGAATCTTCTTTCCACAATTCTGCGCACGGGCAAAATCCAGTTCTTTTGGGTTTTTGGTCTTTCGTTTCAAGATAGGCTGGTTTCCCTATATAGGCCGCTCCAATTCCATGCTCGCACGGACACTCATATATCTGGCAAGCGCTTAAAAAAGCACAAAGCACGCAACTACAAATTAAATTTTTCATACCCCTTATTCCTTTAACGATTGAATGATTATACGAGACCTCTCAAGCATTCCATTTGGAATATCGCTTGTTTTCACCAATTTTTCAAGAGTGGCCCTGGCAAGATCGTTTTTCCCTATTTTTAGATAACAAAAGGCCAAAGATTCCTGCGCCATGAGAGACCATTTTCCCTTTACGAACTTTTCTCCAGATAAAATCTTTATCATATTATCCATATTAGAGAGTAACTGTTTTGGATCCATCAGATCTATTGATGCATTTACATACAAAATGTATGCCAAATCCTTAAACAAATCATCTGCTTTCTTGTTTTCAAATATGGACTTATAAACACTTAAAGCCTCCTTGTTTTTGGAATTAAGCAAAGAGGCAGCATATTCAAATTTTGCAAGAAGAGCGTAATTTGCTTTATTAACATTAGTTAACTCTTTAATTTGATCAATAACTTTTTCTGTTTCACCAGACATCACCATGCCCTGCACATTGGAAAATTTGACGGAAATAGCCTCTCTTTCTTCGAGATCTTTTTTCTGCCACATATTATACACTCCTGTGACAATCAACGATCCAACAACCGCAATTGTTATTATCTTTCCATATTTATCCCAAAGATTTTTCCAATTTTCCTGTCGGATCTCTTCTTGTATACTTTCCACAAATATGTCAGAAGCCCTGTCATTGCTGTTACAACAGCCAACGTTTAACTTTACAACTTTTGGAGAGCGTCCTTCTTTTTTTTGATCGTCATCCATCCAATTATAATTCGCGTGGGACCAGCACTATTATCAATTTTACAACAGACTGAACTTTTTTTCATATGACTTTTATCATTTGAATATATAAATTTTTAGAAATAACCTGAAATAGGTTGATTATACGACCAAAAGGAAAGGTATATTGCGTTCTCTTCATAAATTGCTGATGTTTTTTCTGTTGGCATTTAACAGTCAGGTTTATGTTGTTTATTCCAAAAATGTGTTACCTGAAGACTCAGCACTAATCAAAAAATACGAGCAATGGAAAGAGGTTATAGCGAATCAGAAAAATTATCGTAAGGTCTTCTCTTTTTTTTACAAAAACCCTGATTGGCCTATGTTTTCGCAAATTGTAAAACTAGCTGAACAAAATATCGATTTAAAAAATTTAGATGAGGAGATAATTTTAAAATGGTTCAAGAGATACTCACCAACAACCTCAAATGGTCTATTGGCATATTCATCATGCCTATTAAAAGCAGACCCAGATCTTGGGAAAAAATACATTGATCAAATTTGGAAATATCAAAATTTGTCTCCTGAGTGTCTTCAAATTTTTAGGAAAAAGTTTGCTAGATACATAAGCCCCATAAGTGATGCTAAAAGGGCTAAAATGCTTCTTTCTAAAAAGGATTATAAGCAACTTAAGGCTATGATAAATATTATTCCAACATACATTGCAGAATATATAATAAATAAAATAACTCCCAAAAATATCCCAGATATTCACAATGCGGATGATAGGTATAGAGTAGCTAAAGTCTACATTAAACTGAAAGAATATAAAAAAGCAGCAGCAGTGCTTATGGCTGATAATTCACGCGAAGAAATTGCTCCTGTTAATTTTTTCAATATAAGGCGAGAGGTAGCATGCAATATGGCTCGGGGCGGATATCCTCTTTTGGCATATAGTGTTATGAGCATGCATAAACTCAATAGATTTCATCCTCACCAGAAAAAAAATTATGTTAAGGCAGAATGGCTTTCTGGTTTTTTTGCTTTTAGATTTTTAAATGATAAAAAAAATGGATTAACGCATTTTAAAAATGCGTATAGCTCATCAGATGATGTGCTTCACAAAAGTAAAAATGCTTTTTGGATTGCAGAAACATATTCGAGTATGAATAACGCAATTTCTGCATTTGAGTGGTACAAAAAAACTTATGAATATTTTAATACCTTCTATGGAATACTTTCAATTGACAGATTAAAGGGTATATCTGCAGGGAGATTTCTTATGGTTAATTACGGAAACAAGCAGATTATCATAGAAAAAAGCATTAAAAATAACTTCGATAATAGAGAATTGGTTAAGGTTCTTCGGGTTATTAATAAATACAATGTAAAAACAAGCATTAAGCTTTTATCTGCAATTTACAAAAAATTAGTTGATGATATAGATGATCCAAAAGAAGAAACTCTTCTTATGAATTTAACTTCAACAAAAGAAGAATCCGATCTTTTAATTAAATACGAAGAAACGAAGCAAAAATATTTACGAAATACGAAATCGTTTAAAATATTAAACGAAAATGCCATTAAATACGTTGAACACATAAACCCAAATAAGTGCTTTATAAGTTTGGTGCATTCTGTGATTAAGAGGGAAAGTATGTTTAATCCGACAGCTAGGAGTTATGCTGGAGCAATTGGACTTATGCAAATTATGCCATCAACTGCCAGTTTTATTATGAAATCCATGAATTTTTATGTGGGAGAGAAAAAAACGCCTCTATATGATGTTCAAAAAAATTTAACAATAGGAGCTTATTTGCTGAACTATTTATTGGAAAAATATAATAACAACCTTGTGTATGCGCTATACGCTTACAACGCCGGAGAAGGAAATTTGAAAAAATTTTTAAAAAGCATAATGAATTTAAAGGAAATTAGTTTACTTGATCTGATAGAACTCATACCAATTAAAGAAACAAGATTGTATATAAAAAATGTCCTGGCCAACATGTTTGCGTATGTGATGGTGTTTGGAGTTGAACCATGTTATGGCCGAGTATTGCAGCCAATTTTAATTAAATCCTTCCCAATTAATTGAAAATTAACATACATCTACCCCATACTCCTTAAGCCACTTTATCAAGGCTGAGTTAGACATAAATCCCCCTTTGCTATCAACTATCTCTCCATCTTTAAATAAAATCATTGTTGGAATGCTTTGTATATCAAACCTGGAAGCTAATTCTTCGGCTTCTTCGACGTTTATTTTAATAATACTGATTTTGTCAGATATTTCTTCTAAAATAGATGATAGAATCCTGCAGGGTCCGCACCAGAGAGCCCAAAAATCAACTAAGTGAATCCCAGTTTGGATTCTATCTTCGAAATCGTTTACATGCACAACATCTGTGATCATTGCCGATGTCATCTCAAAAAGACAGCGAAACAAATGAAGTTTACTACAATGTATATTCCAGAAGAAATGTAAATCAATCGCATGTGATTATGTACATTTTTCCAATTGATAGAAATTAAGTATGCAATAACGGAATACAGAGTGGCACATGTTCCAGGATGATAATTTACCATAAAATCATCCATGATACCCAAAGCAACTATCACCACGGCTGGTATTCTATGTTTAAAAATCATAAATGTGGCAAGAGGTAGAGCAGTTGCTGGAATAACGAGATAACATCCCATTTGCAAAAGACAGTAATTAACAACAGATGTTAAACAACAAATAAAAACTTTTAAGGTGTTTTGTATAACACTGTTAACCATTCATCTATACCTATAGAATGAACTCTCCTAAATCCTATTTTCAGGTAATGAGAGTCAATTTCTTCATATTGCTTCTTAATAAATCCAGATATGACAATCATACCCGCCCTCTTCAAAATTTTAAAAAATTCTTTAGAAAAACCTTCAAGTTGTCTTTTGAATATATTACACAACACCAGATCTACGCACCTTACACCTGGTAAGCAGGACAAATCAGATCCATGCAAAACATTACCATTAATTCCATTATCTATGAAATTGTTTTTTGTAATTTGAACGGCGTCTTCATCTATATCAACAGCCGTTATATCCTTTATACAATCCCAAATTTTCGAGGCACTTATCGATAATATTCCAGTACCACATCCCATATCTAGTATGCTTTTGGGCCGAAATCCGTATCTAGCAAGATAAAACAGCATTAATATGCATCCCTTTGTTGTTTGGTGGTCTCCATTTCCAAAAGCCAGAGAAGAACTGATTTTAATGGGAGTAAAACAGTTTGGATTATAGAAAAGCAAATTTTCTATTGTAGTTGGGGTTTGATTTTTGATGTATAGATCTACCCAGTCACAGTCATTAAGTTCCTCAACTTTTATATCAAATATGTTTTCTTTAAATTCAATCTGCAGCTTCTTTTTAATAATCTCAGATTCTTTTTTGGATTTTGTGAAAATATCAACATTAAATATCTCGGAAAATGGTATTCCTTCCATGTCGTGTATCTTTGAAATTTCACGCTCTTGGCTTTCAAACACGCAAAAATTTTGAATATTTTCATTTTCGCAAAACTCTTCTATTTTTGAAATTGAAGAAAAAGTAGTTTTGAAGATTATTTTGTGCACTTTCACCTCAAAAACCATCAATCTAGCGTATTGTATTACCGGCGATATTAAGTTTCAAACAGAGTAGCATTAGCGAGTAAAAACTTCTTCTATTACAAAATAAAATCCTTAACATACCTCCAGGAAGGGTGTAATAATATATACATAAAGGAAAGGGTTATCTGTTTTAAAAGGGGAGGAAGTAATGAAGAAGTTACTATTAAGTATTGCCATAATAACGGGGGGGGGCTTACTTCTCTACTAACCTGGGGCCATTAGTACCCTTTTGAAAAAAGATTGAATAACTCCATTGAGGGAGGCTCTAAATACCTGTTTCCCGAGGGAGTAAAGGCTATAACAACTCCCCAGTGATTTGTATAGTTTTTTTTACAGTGCTTAACAAACCATCCTAAGAACACGCTCAACGCATGTGATAGCAACACTAGGTA
>JAISOC010000085.1 GCA_031275915.1 Holosporales bacterium
GACTTAAGGAATTCAGGAGAATTTTTACTCGATATGACAAGCTGGATATTGTTTTTCTCAGTTTTGTATATTTTGGATTAAGCATCATTATGATAAAATAGTGTCAACACTGCCTAGAACTTCTACATTTAGTTATTAATTCCCACCCTATGGAGTATATAAATGCCATGTTCTAGAGGCCCCCGTTTTGTCTCATATCTTATACACCCATGAACAAGTTGTTCACTACTATCAGCAAATTGTGTATAATGTTGGCTGTAAAAAACAGCAATGGTAATTGAGAATGTTTCCTTATTTATCGAAGATTACCTGTATGATCGCCGTTATTGTTTTTAGTACGCAGTGTACTGCAGAGCCCCATAAAACATCACTTGAAGCCAAAAGTGTACAGAATAATAAAAAAGAAATAGATCAAAAAGATCTATTCAATATGATTAGGAATGGGGTTGTAGCTATAAAGGTCAGGGGACACGTTATAATGGAAAGATCCTTTAACGATAAAATGTGGACTGGCACTGGTTTTATAGTTGATTTAGAAAAAGGATTAATAATCACAAACTCTCATGTAGCCGGTGAAATGGCAGTTTGCACCTATGAGATTAAGTTCGGCAATGGAACAAAAACGGAAGCAAAATTAGAATACATAGACCCGTGCTATGATATGGCAGTCCTATCCGTTGATCCAAAGAATATACCAAAAGGCAGTATAGCATTGGAGATGAGTGATGAAGATGCCTGTGTAAATACAACTGTTTATTCAATGGGAAATTCATACGGAAACGAATTTTCAACGTATCAGGGGACGATTTTTGATATATACAGTATCCTATGGCTTAGAGTTTTTCCTGAGCAATCAATACAGTTTTCTGGGTTAACTGTTCCAGGGGCCAGCGGTTCTCCTGTTTTTGGCTGTGATGGAAAAGTAATCGGTTTGTTATATGGAGGGAAGCTTGTATCTGGAGCTGCCTTACCCATAAAGTACGTTAAGCCAGTTATTGCTTCAATAAAAAAGGGAGAGTATTTCACAAGGTATTTTTATGGATTTATGCTAGATTACATGACTTTACAAGATGCAGTTGAGACGGGAGTTGTACCTGAAGAGTGGTCTCTTGAGTATGAAAAACAATTTCCAGATTCTAATAATAAAATTTTGTATGTTAGTAAAAAATTAACTGCTTTCTCCAAGGAGGGTGAAACTACTTTCTCCCAGAGTAAAGAAGTAGAAGCTGGTGATGTGATAGTCTCAGTGGATGGAGTTCCAATAGGATGTAAATTGCAAAAATTCGACGATATTGTGCAAGCTGCTAAAGGGAACAGTCTTTCGATGAAAGTGTATAGACGAGGCAAAGAAAAGACGATAAAAATCAAAACTTATGAGTTGGCCGGATATAAAAATATGAAATTGCTATCCTTCGCTGGTTGTACCTTCTTTGAAACTAATGATGATGTTAAAGTAATTAAAGGAACAACGGAAAAGGCCGTCTATATAACAAACAGTGAACCTGGATCACCATTTATGGAAGTTACATCTCCAAATGGAGAATCAATTGGACACGGATTGTTTAGAATAAACATGATAGATAATCAAAAAGTTTCGTCATTGAAGGATGTTGTTGAAATATTACCCAACCTTATGAAAAAGAATGTGTTTACAATTAGATATACGAAAACTAGCGGGGACGGGGAAGAAACAAGTGTGACAACTAAATACAGCCCAGAATTCGTTGAGGCAATGTTTTATTCATTTAATGAGCAAACAAGAACTTGGGAAGTGAGCAGTATAGACAATCCTTCACAAATTCATAGGAAATAGATAAGTTTATGTAATCGTAATGAAGAAACTTCCAAGAGGAAAAATACTTGGGTATGAGTAATCTGAAACACATAGCTTTTATAATGGACGGAAACTCATCATGGGCGTCCAGCAGAGGAGTCTCACAATTTGACGGATATTTATGCGGTATGAAAAACATTTCCAGAATAGTTTTTGCGTGCATAAAAAATGAAGTGAGGTATGTGACGTTTTATGCTTTTTCAACAGAAAATTGGAATCGACCAGAGCATTGGATAAATCGTTTTATGACTCTTTCTAAAAATTTTTTCAAAAATGATCCATCAATTGATCAGATGAAAAATGCGGGAGTTAGGTTAAATTTGATAGGAGATGCAACAATGTTGGACAATGATTTACAAGAAATTTTGTTTAAAGCTGTTGCTGATACCAAAGATAATGACAAGATGGATGTGTGCCTTGCTCTTAGTTATGGTGGACGTAATGAAATTATCAGAGCTCTTAGGAAAATTACAGCAAAAAAATTAGAAATTACAGAGAAAACAATAGAAGAACACTTGGACACGGCTGGGATTCCTGATCCTGACATGATAGTTAGAACCAGTGGCAAACAACGACTAAGCAATTTTCTGTTGTGGCAATCCTCATACAGCGAATTATATTTCACGCATGTTTTCTGGCCAGATTTTGATGAATTTGAATTACAAAAGGCAATAGATGATTTTTATATGAGGGAGAGAAAATATGGGGCCTAAAATCCTAAAGAGAATAGCTAGTAGCGCTGTATTGGGGCTGGTTATAATTTCCTGCATATCTCTTGGATATATATACATCTGTCTGATGTTATTGATTGCTATGATCCTGATGATGTGTGAATGGAACCAAATCAACATTAAACCATTAAGAAAACCAGTCTTGTACACAGTTGGATATGTATATATTGCTATCCCCATGCTTTTTTGGATAGTTTTTTTGTATTTCAATCCTGAATATAAAACACATTTATTGCTCGTATTCATAATAGTTTGGTCTGTCGACGTTTTTGCATACTTTGGGGGGAAAATATTCAAAGGTCCTAAATTAGCTCCATTAATAAGTCCGAAAAAAACATGGTCTGGAGCAATATCTGGAAGTT
Organism: Holosporales bacterium; assembly: GCA_031275915.1. Lineage (GTDB taxonomy): Bacteria > Pseudomonadota > Alphaproteobacteria > RUG11792 > RUG11792 > JAISOC01. The sequence goes on from JAISOC010000085.1 coordinate 2,928, forward strand.
TTATGGCAATTGTTGTCTCAATAATTTGTATGTACTCGATACAATTTTCAGTCTCACTTTTGAACTTGTTATTGGTTATGATTCTGGCAATTGCCTCTATTATCGGAGATTTGATTGAATCGAAAGCAAAAAGAACGTTAAACGTGAAAGATTCTGGAAATATTATCCCTGGACACGGAGGAATATGCGACAGACTAGACAGCTTTATGATGGCTACATACGCATATGCGACAATGGCATTATTCTTGCAAATATAAGAAGGCCACTAGGTCGGTTGGAGTTGATTGTCTTCGCAGTCAACAACTTTAACTCCATTTCTTTCAAAATATTTTTTAAATAAACCATCGATTAAATCTATATTTAAAGCCACTTGTCCGGACATTTCTTCACTTCTTGATGTAAAATAACTTTTTATTGCAGGACCTTCAACAGATGCCAAAACTTTTCTTATTCCTTGCAGGCCATAGTATACCTCCTGTTTCTCGCAAACACTTCCAATTCCAACCCCATCTGCAACCAATCTAGACACCATTTCTCGCGATGACGTGTATATAGTTGGCTGTAACTTGGGTAATCCATATTTGCCAGAAATATGCCAATTAGATCCTCTGTAATCAAATTCACTATCCAAACCAGAGTAAGCGATTATTCTGTGATTTTGTATATTATCAACAGTTGGCTCTCCGTATCTCGCTATGTATTCATCACTGGCAAACAGGTAATATTTGTATTCTATATGCCAGTGTCTTTTAAATTCAGAAAGTTCTTTTTCTCCGAGGCACCAAAATATAATAGAGGCATTTAATATCATAGAGCTTGTTATATATTCATCCGCCAATACGGTCAGCTTCAGTCCAGGTTGCCTCGTTTTGTTGTAGTCCTTTATGCAATTCAGAGCCCAAGTTGAAGCGCTATCTGATGGAAGCCCCAATGTCAATTCATTTTCGAAAGCGTATTTATCCGATTTTTGTAGATCATTTTTGACTGCTTCCTCAAAAGTGCTGTTGCTCCTTTGTAGTATCGACACCAATTCCCAGAATTTTTCTGTTGGTTCAATAATTGCAGGATTAGTATGAGATATCAGCTTCATACCCAGATCTTCCTCAAAATTGTGAATGATGTCGATGAGTTCTAAACGCGATATTAAAAAATAATCGTATACAAATTTTTCCCCATACTCACTAAAGTAAGCTAGTATTTTGGCCGCATTATACGTTGTGTTATACATAGTCGTTTTCTCCAATAATTTTCAGTTCAATCCCTGTCGCTTGTAATTTATCGCGAACCGCCTTGTCTACAGCATTAATGTAATACATCAACTTATCCGGAATATTAACCCTTACTGCAAAATTTATCGTAACAACTGGACCAGAAATCTCAGGTAGAACTTTGCGTAAATGTTTACTGCGATAACAAAACGATGATCCTATTCCCAGGTCTGCATTTATTGCAGCAAACAAAGCAACTAAGTTATTTACAATAATAGCAGGATTAATTTCTGGTAATTTCGATAAATACCAATTGCCTTTACTTTTACAAACGTCACGAAACGAATTACCGTACATGATTATGGAGTGATTTATCAAATCATCGACTGATCGTGGCATACCAACATCTCTTATGTAATTTTCACTGGCATATAATCCTTGTGTTACATTTGCGGACCATCTTATTTGGAAAAAATCTTTATGAGTTAAGACAGGATCTCCGAAGATAGCATGATATTTTAAAGGATATTTGCTAACCACATCATCAGATGTGGATAAATCGATGCATACATTAGATAAATCAAAATTATGTGAAAGAGATGATAAACTATCTGCAAGAATTTCTTTGCCAATTAACGAGCACATGCTAATTTTTATTCTCGGTACACCTTCCAGTGTATTCTCATAATTCCTTAAAACATCCAAGACACATTGCCGCAAATTTTCTAAAAATATTTTTGCATGTCCGTAATATATTCTTCCACTATCAGTTAATGTGTCCTTAGACGGAGCCAGATTATCTGAAAACAAATCTACTGCAACAAAACTCTGCAGCTTTTCAATTGCCAAACAAACATCAATCTCACTTCGACCAAGCATCTTAGAGGCGCGTTGTGAGCCACTTTCACATGTATTTACAAAAGCTTTAATTTCAAAAATATCCATGCCAATACAAACATTGATTAAAATTTTATGGAATTGTATTCTGATTTTTAATTTAAAAACAGTTGAAATTAAATGAATTTTTCAACTAAAAACAACAAAATGGACAGTTGACGAAACAATATCGCCGTTGCACGCCATTGTTTCCACTCAAATTTAAATTTAAAAGATCAGATATTAGGCTTATAGATTATGCCGCTGCAATTCGTGTTATTCTCTTTTGGTTCTTATAATTTCTTTATTTTTCATGCCATCCATATACATACATTGGCCATTTTGTGTTTCAAAATGCGACTACTGTGATTTCCACAGCAGAATTAAAGAGGATATCGATTATGGGGAATGGTTATTAAAATACAAAAGAGCCACGGCTTTTTTCAAAGATTATGGCTTAAAAATAAACAGTATATATTTTGGAGG
>JAISOC010000054.1 GCA_031275915.1 Holosporales bacterium
AGCAGCAGAGATCCCAATTGTAGAGCGCTTGGTCAAGGAGGAGAACGAAGTGATCCTTGACCAAGATAGCGGAGCAATTGGTACAATGGAGTTCCTCCAAAAAGGAAAGCATACTGAAGAAACACAAAACTCTGTAGCTAAACTTTTATATTTAGTTGTTAGTCCATTTCTGGGAGGGGAAAATATTGAAGCGTTCCAGAAATTTTGCAGATTTACGTTTCTTCTTTGAAAAAATATGGGATCTTCATATACTAAAGTGATAATGTCTCAAAGTTTGTATAACTATGGTAATAACGAATGCTGAGTTAAAAATTGATGTGAATGATCTCAGGCCGAAGATAATAGTCATTGGAGTCGGGGGAGCAGGCGGAAATGCCGTAAATAACATGATTCGTTCCAATTTAGAGGGAGTTAGTTTTGTTGCTGCTAACACAGATGCCCAAGCTCTTCAACAATCTCTCGTTGACACTGAGCATAGAGTACAACTTGGAGCTAATATTACTCAAGGTCTTGGAGCTGGTTCCAAACCAGAAGTTGGAGGAGCAGCAGCAGAGGAATCTATAGAAGACCTAATGTCCTTCGTTACTGGGGCCAACATGGTATTTATAACAGCAGGAATGGGGGGAGGAACAGGAACAGGAGCTGCTCCAGTGATCGCCAGAGCTGCCAGAGAGGTGGGTATTTTGACAGTTGGAGTTGTTACGAAGCCCTTTGCATTTGAAGGATCCAATAGAACAAAAATTGCAGAAAGAGGAATAGAAGAATTACAACAATATGTTGATACCCTTTTAATCATTCCAAATCAAAATCTCTTTAGGTTAGCTAATGAAGATACTACTTTTGCAGATGCTTTTAAAATGGCAGATAACGTTTTGTATTCAGGAGTAAGAGGAGTAACTGACCTCATGATTATGCCAGGCTTAATTAATCTTGATTTCGCAGATATAAGAGCCATTATGAGTGAAATGGGAAAAGCCATGATGGGAACAGGAGAGGCAGAGGGAGACAGACGAGCTTTGGATGCAGCCGAAGCTGCTATTTCCAACCCTTTGCTGGACGATGTGTCCCTCCAAGGAGCTAGTGGAGTTCTTATTAACATCACCGGCGGATTTGATATGACTCTATACGAAGTTGATGAGGCAGCCAACAGAATAAGAGAGGAGGTTGAAGCTGATGCTAACATTATATTTGGATCCACATTTGATGATAGATTGAATGGGAAGATGAGAGTATCAGTTGTCGCAACTGGAATTGGAAATTCCTCAGACGTAAATGCCTTTAAAAATATGGATATTGCAGCAGGCTTTAACTCTTCTCATAAAAACGCTGCTATAAAAATGTTTGAGGGTATAGATCCTCAACCAAAACAGCACAAAACTCAGCAGCTTCAAGACAATATCGATGAAAATTACCAAGAGGAAATAATTGACTATGTGGAAGATGTGGATTATGAATCTCCTATTCCAAAAAAGCCTTCCTCTTTCTTTGATAGATTCAGAAGCAGAGGATCTTTTTCAGAAAATGATCGGGCTAACGATTCAAGATACCAAAAGCGTACAACACCAACTTCTATGCCCAAACAACCAGAAGTTCTTCAACAACAATCTGTTCATAATAGTGATAATAATGATGAAGAAGATTATGACATCCCCTCGTGTTTCAGACGAAAAAAATAAATATATCAGACGAGAAAGGAAAAGAGGAAAGGTAAGTGTGTACGCTTGCTCACTCCGTTCGCTAACGCTACTTCCTGCGCGGTTTAAAAAATGCTGATATTAGTTGCTATAACTTTACTTATTGCAGCTGGTTTTTGTGTTGCTGCTATAGGAATTTCTTCTGCTGTCGACTCTATTTATAAAAATGAGAATAAAGATTCAAAATGTTATGAATGTGGATTTGTTAATTTTGAAAACATTCGTTTTTTTGACAAAAAATTGTTATTTGTCCCGTCATTCATAATTATGGAAATAATGATAACATGGGTTTTATTTTGCGTTGCAATGTCTATATGCTTTGATATTAGCGTTCAATATATTTGTTTTTTCCTATTTTTTGCAGTTTTTGTGGCGTGTCTGTTTCATTTTCAAAAAAAAATATAATTGCAATTGCAATGTCTGGAGGAGTTGATTCTTCAACTGTGGCAGCAATTATGCTTAGCGAAGGGTATGAAGTTTTTGGGCTAACTATGAATTTTCATAAGAGTGCCCAAAACGATATTGAAGATTCTGCAAAAATATGCAAAATCCTTGGAATCTCACACTTTGTTGTTGATTTTAAGAATGAATTTCATGAAAAAGTCATAAAAACATTCAGAACATACTATGAAAATGGCATGACCCCGAATCCCTGCGCTCTTTGTAATAGGTATATAAAAATAGGGCTTCTAGTTAAAGAGGCCATAGATAAAGGAGCAAATTTCTTGGCAACTGGGCATTATGTTAAAAGAACAGAGACCTCCCTCCTATCGGAAGCCACAAACAAGAGCAAAGATCAAAGTTATTTCTTAGCTTTAGCAAAAAAAGAAAACCTAAAAAGAATGATGTTTCCACTTGGAGATATGAAGTCAAAAAATGAAACCAGAGAAATAGCTCAAAAATATGGATTACACAATTTTGAAAAGAAAGAGAGTCAAGATATGTGTTTTGCACATGATGAAAGCTATTTTCCCGAAAACATTGGAGAAATCATTCATATAAGAACAGGAGAAATTTTGGGAAAACATTCCGGAATTCACAATTACACAATCGGGCAGCGCAAGGGACTTTCTGTATCATATAAAAATCCTTTGTATGTCATTCGAATAGATTGTAAAAGAAACTCCATTTTGGTTGGAGAAAAAGAATTATTAAATAGAAAAAATTTTGTAATAAGAAAAATAAATTGGATAATCGAAAAAGAACAAGAGTTTAAAATTCACGTGAAGCTGCGTTCCAGCTGTAAGAAAACTTTGGCCAAGGTACAAAAGTTGGATAATAGTTCAGCGAATGTGGAATTATTGGAAAACACAGATACCCCAGTTGCTAATGGTCAAATTTGTGCGATGTATGATGGGGAATGCGTTGTAGGTGGCGGAATTATTTGGGAAGAGTAAATGCAGATCATCATATTGCTTGATGATCTGCAAGTGTGTGTTGTTACCGTCTCAATCAGAGAAGATCCCAAGCTGCATCTCCTGGGTATTCATTAATAGATTTCCAAGTTTTGTTATTCCACGTGTTGCCAGTAATACCGTGACCTACAGGAAGATATAGATCTACATTAGATAATGTAACTCCACTGAATGCATTATTTCCCCATGTGATTTCTGGTTTTCCAAAATATATCCTCTCAAGAGAAGTACAGAAAGCTAATAACCAATTTCCACCAGTGATTAACTTAGGTAAAGATACTTCTTCTAAATCATAACAGTTTTCTAATAATCCCCAACTATTACTTTCAACAGTTTCTAATGATGGCAAACCTGCTCTCTTAAGTTTAGTACAACAACTTAATAAACCATTTCCAGCAGTTGTTAATAAAGGCAAGGATACTGTTGTAAGAGAAGTACATCCAAATAATAAATAAGATCCAGTACTTACTAACAAAGGTAAAGATACTAATGTAAGAGAAGTACAATTGTATAATAAATAATTTCCCCCAGTGATTAACTTAGGTAAAGATACTTCT
>JAISOC010000002.1 GCA_031275915.1 Holosporales bacterium
TATTAAAAACGGAGTAAATAGTGATTGATCCTTTGTCTTCATTTGAAATTCACACGATTTTACCACTGAATCTATTCGGGTTGGATATCTCCATAACTAATTCTTCATTATTTATGATAATAGCAACTGCTTTAGTATTGATGATAATGTATGTTGGAACTAAGAGCAGTCATTCTTTGATCCCAACCAAGATGCAAATAATCATTGAGGAATTGTTTTCGATAACAGGAGGAATTGTAAAAACCAATGTCTCTCAAAAGGGCGTTGAGATTTTCCCATATATTTTTTCCATGTTTATGTTCATCATGTTTGGAAATATTCTCGGACTTTTCCCATTTGCTTTTTCATTTACAAGCCAAATTATTGTGACAATTGGGATGTCATCCCTTGTTTTCATTGCCTCCATAATAATTGGATTACGGACACAAGGTGTGCATTATTTTAGGCATTTTTGCCCTGAGGGTATACCATCTTATATAGCTCCGTTTTTTACTATAATTGAGCTTATGTCTTTTTTGTTTAGGCCAATAAGTCTTGGTGTTCGTTTATTTGCCAATATGGTTTCTGGACATATAATGATAAAAGTTATGGCAAGTTTTGCGGTATCTATAGCAGGAATTGCGGCATTTTCATATGCCTCTATGATACCCATTATTGTAAATGTTTTTTTGAACGTTTTTAAGTTAGTAGTTTGTATACTTCAAGCGTATGTATTTGTTGTAATATCATGCATATACTTGTCTGAGTCTATGGAAGGTTCTTCAGTGAACCATTGATTCTTTATATAAAAGGAGGAAGAAAAATGGATGTAGCAGCAGCAAGATTGATAGGGGCAGGAATAGCGGTAATAGCTTTATTTGGAGTTGGATTAGGACTCGGTAACCTGTTCTCTTCTCTCATAAAGTCAATATCCAGGAATCCATCTGCGAAGAATGATCTGATGTCGACGGGGATGTTGTGTTTTGCATTGATTGAATCTATAGCCCTCTTGGCATTTGTCGTCGCTATGATCATCTTGTTTTCTTGAAGAAATGGTGAAAAAACGTGCCACAGTTTGATTTGTCTTTTTATATTTCGCAGTTTTTTTGGATGATTATCTGCCTTGTTGTTTTGATATATGCATTTAAGAACGTGTTTATTCCAAAAATGGATGACATATATTCAAAAAGGGAAGATTACATAAGCAAACACATAAAGGGTGCAGAAATTCTGGAGGCCGAGATATTGATTCTTAAGAAAAAGATGGATGAGATAAAGGCGGATGAAATTGATAGAACCTCAAAAATAATAAGAAAGGCTATAAAAAACTCTAATGAAATATTAAACAGTCACGTTAGAGCCATAAAAGAAGAGAACGATGCCGGCATAAATGGAGTGAGAGCAAGATTACTTGAAGAAATGAAAAGTCTTGAAAGTTCCATGAAAGAAAGTATTGAAAAAACCGCCAAAAGTATAGTAAGTAGGCTTTTTGATGAATATATTTAACGATATACACACATACTTAATTATTAGTTTCTTTGGGATGATATTTTTTTTATATAAATACGCATACCACAGCACATCAGATATTTTGCGAAAAAAGATAGATACGATATCAAATCTCATAAACAGTGTAGAAGACAGAAAAAAGTCGGCTGAAAATGAGTTTTTTGCTTTGGAGAAAGCGATTAAGGAGGCAACTGAAGAGGCTAATGTGGCTGTGCAAAATGCTGAAAAAAAGGCAGAAAATATATTGCGTTCATCTGAAAAATCTATGGGGACGATTATTGAACAAAAACAAAAAGAATACAAAGAAGCAATGTCCAAAATTAAAAGCAGTATGTTTTTAGAAATAAAGGATCAGATTGTTGCATTGATAGTAAAAGATGCAGTCGAAATACTGAACAGTAAAAAAATAAATAGAGAAACTCACAATACAGCTATAGAAAAATCAATTGAAATGTTGAGAAAAGAAAGTGAAAACATTACACCTTGATAAAGTTGATAGCACACAAAGTATAGCAGCTTCCTTCCTTAACTATAACTCTGTGAATGAAATACTGATCTTGGCTGATGTACAAACAAAAGGAAGAGGCAGACTCAATGAAAGATCTTGGATATCTGTAAATGAAAATTTCCATGGATCTTTTGTAATTTCACTGGAAAAATTGTGCATTTCAGAAAATTCTGTATCAATGTTGAATGATATTTGCCTGAAAATCATCAAAGATTTTCTTGATAACGAAGCAGTTAGTATCAAAACACCAAATGATGTTCTGATAGATGGGAAAAAAGTTGCAGGAGTTTTGATTGAAGTGCAGAAAAAACACGCAATCATAGGAATAGGAATTAATGTAAAACACTCTCCTCTGCCCACATCCACCAGTATTTTGCAATCTTTCAAAAGAGATGTTTCTCTCAAAGAAATAGCGCAATTTATATCAGATAGAATTTTATCAATAAGTTTTGTATAAGAATCAGCTTTTATTAAATTACTTCAAAAGTAAAGCTAATGAACAAAGTGAGCAAACGTATGTCCCCTACCCTACCCTTTTTCCATAGCCTTCCTTTCTGGAAGGGATTGATAACTAAATGTAAGAGTTCTAGTTACAAAACATTATCTTCTATAAACACTGTTAGAAATAGCGTTAGCGAACGATAGTGAGCAAGCGTACACTCTTACCTTTTCTTTCTTCCTATACATATACTGTATTTTCCTTTTTGGAGCAGCAGCAGAGATCCCAATTGTAGAGCGCTTGGTCAAGGAGGAGAACGAAGTGATCCTTGACCAAGATAGCGGAGCAATTGGTACAATGGAGTTCCTCCAAAAAGGAAAGCATACTGAAG
>JAISOC010000066.1 GCA_031275915.1 Holosporales bacterium
TTTGTTCATAATAACTAGACACCCTCAAGTGCAAACGAAAATAAGTCCTGAATAAATTATCGTACTCCTCAACGAACTGAACAATCCCTTTGTTGTTAGCAAAATTCTCACTTTTACATTGTGTTGTACAAACTCAACAGTTTTTCCATAAGTTCGTTTGAAGATGCTGTAAATATGTTATACTTGCGGCTCTCTGTTTTTTCACATCTAACGAAGCCTCCCGCTTCACGTATCAACAATATTCCTGCAGCTATTTCATACAAATTAGTTTCATTTATAATGCATGCATCGTATTTTCCAGCAGCTACATAAGCCATATCCAACGATATGGAAGCAATTTTTCGTAGAATAACACCGTTTTCAACGAGAGAAGCATCATGTTCTGGAGAAAGATTGGTGGCTATTAATGCGTTGTCAATGATTTTCGTTCCAGATACTCTGAGTCTACTTTTGTTGTTTACGAATGCACCTCTACCAATTTCACACCTATAATACTCTCCACGCAATGGATCAAGTATAATTCCTGCTGACGCATTCATATTCTCCAACAAAGATATGCTTATTGAAAAATGGGGTATTCCTCTCGAGAAATTTATCATTCCGTTTATTGGATCAATAATCCACACTTCTTCCTCAGAGATTTGATCTCCCTCTTGCATAATATGAACATCTGGTCGTGATCTTGAAAGAATCTCGGATATAATTTCTACTGTCCTATTCCTTGACTTATCTGCAAATTTTTTAATTCCTCTTTGAGAAGATTGCAATTTCTCCAGCTCTCCAAAATCTCTGATAACTCCATGTGATGCTTTTTCGGCAGCTTTGCTCATAATATGTAAGTAAGAAGACTTGTCGTTCATAAAGCATTAATTCTTTCACGCATTTTCATGCCAAGTTTAGATGAACAAAGAGTAACATTTTTTGATCAGAAAAAAATCAATAAGATGTTTTTGCCGAAGATTACAGGCAATATCTTGTTTACTAACAAGATTAAGTTTTGACTGCCTTCCTTGCTTTTGTTTATTTTTTCAGATTGGCGACTTCATAGTTCAGCTCTTTTAATTTTTCCATTGGCTGATCATTTATTCCTTTAAGACACGTACTGTTAACTGCTCCAGAAGCCATACACACAAAAAACGCTGCAACTACATACAAATTCTTCATAACCCAACCACAACAAAAAACGTAACATAATTACAGCGTCTCAGATGCAAATGCGTTGTGTCAAGTTTTTATTTCTTTTGTAAAAACTCCTCGAACAAAGCAGTAAGATCATCGATTTTCTTATTCGTTTCTTCCTGTCTCTTATTCGTTTCTTCAAACTTCCTATTCATCTCTTTTTTCAAGTTAACAATTTCTTGGTATATCTCATCTAACTTACCAATTGGCGCTGGCGGGGTTCTGTTCTTGTTTGCTATCTGCTCATTTACATACATTTTGCGTGCCTTTACTAATAGTTCGGTTTTTTTTATCTCTTTATATGAGGTACACATTGCCATGACATTATCAAGGAGGAAGTTTCTTGTTTTGATGTTGTCTACAGATTCAAATGGCTGCGTTTTTGTTTTGTCTGCATTTGTTATCAGTTCTTGTGCCAATGCAAGCTCTTCCATCAATCTATTAATATTTAAATTCACGGATAACAAAGATTGCTCTAGCTCTGCCAGCGTGTTTTTATTAATTGACGCTTCATTTGTGTCAATTGAACTTCTAATTTCACGAATATTTTCCTTTATCATTTTGCTTTTTTTCTCAGCATCAAGCTTTATCCCTTTCAACTTCGCTTCTAAACGAGGCGGAAAATTAGGGAATAAAATACTATCATGATACAATTGTGTCTCAGAAAACATAAACTTCTTATCAACAACCACTCCAATAGGTCTCTCACTAGCAACTGCTCCAGAAACTACGCACAAAAAAGACGCTGCAACTATGTACAAACTCTTCATAATCCAACCCCAACAAAAAACGTAACATAATTACAGCGTCTCAGATGCATATGTGTTGTGTCAAGTTTTTATTTCTTATTCAAAAGCTCCTCGATTTTCTTATCCATCTCTTCAAATCTTTTATTCGTTTCTTCCATCATCTCTTTAAACCCCTTTTTCATCTCTTCTTTTATCTCTTCGATTTTTTGGTACAGTTTATCTATTTCTCCACGCTTATCTTGCGCAGTTCCAAAACTAATACCATCACTATACCTGTAGAGCTGCTCCTTCGGTGTAGGTTCTGCCTCATCCTCAGAAGAGGAACTGCTACTGCTGCTTGAGGTTGTTGGATTACGTAAAACTTCAGAAGATATACTACTTGATATTGCAGGATCAGGCAAAACTGCAGAAAACAACATACTGTTTGGTACTTCTTCTGTTAGGTAAACACCCTCTTTTGACTCTATATCTCGTTCATTTTGCTCCAATGCACTAAGTAAACTGTATATTTCTCTAATATTATCTACGACATCGGAGCATTGCTTATAGGCTTCGTCGTACACTGTTCCTAGAGCAGTTTTCGCTTGTTCAAATTCATCTATTAATCCTTCCATAATGGAATCTGTGTTCGACCGCAACAGTTTCAGATCCGCTAACACACTTTTGCTAACAAGCACTCCACCCCTATCAGTTGCGGTTTCAGCAAGTTTGTCGGCTCTTTTCCTCATCGCATCAACTTTTTCATTAATCTGAAGCTGTAGATTTTCTAACCTCGTTCCGACATCAGTTGGAAGAATCATAAACTTCAGAGAATCATTAAACAGCTTCTTACCAGCACTATATACTGCATTGGATGTTTCCTCTTTGGATGCTTCCACAATCCCAATTCCTCCCATTATGTAGGCAATAACTGCACCTACGACCACAAGTATGTTTTTCATAAACATACCTTTTAAAAAAACAATATCGGGACACTTTACTTTTGATTTACAGTAAATGCAATGAAAAAACCTGCGCAATACTGTTACTATTATCAACATGTCTTTGATATATTATTTTAAACCCGATGAATTATATGCAAGAAAATTAACTCTACTTCTGGCAGTGTTTATAAAAGATAAGGTTTTGCAATTAGAACTTCTACACTTTGTTGTCGGTTCCGTTTTGACTGCCTTCCTTGCTTTTGTTTATTTTTTCTCGTAGCATATCCTCAAATCATAATGCTTGTGATTATTTAGAAGTGATTGATACTGTTGAAGATGTAGAATTTGATGATTTCAGAAGATCTCTTGAAGAGGGCTGTAGTGTTGAGGTATATACAGATGGGTCGTGTATAGGAAATCCTGGACCTGGTGGCTGGGGAGTGGTTTTTGTTTTCCACAATAAAAGATCAAGCATTTCTGGATTTGAGAAGGAAACTACAAACAACAGAATGGAATTAATTGCAGCTATAAAAGCTATAGAAGCCATCCCAAATACTGTGCACATATCTATTTATACAGACAGTTCGTATGTGAAAAATGGAATTACATCGTGGATCAAAAAATGGCAAATTAATGGTTGGAAATCATCTTCTGGCTCACCTATAAAGAATCAAGATTTGTGGATGAGATTATCACAATTGATAGCAGGTAGAAAAATAGAATGGGATTGGGTGAAAGGGCACGCAGATTGTATGAACAATAACAATGCTGATTTTATAGCAAGGAGCGCTATTGTTAGTTCCTATATGAAGAGCTAAGCGCACCTTGTGTTGTTAATGGGCTAAATGTAAAAGTCTAACTACAGAGTTTT
>JAISOC010000106.1 GCA_031275915.1 Holosporales bacterium
AGGAACCTGCAAAACCTTCCCCGTTCTCTTGCAAATTGGAAGGAAGGGGCTGTATGTTCTCTGTCTCTCATCTCTAAGAGAGGGCAACATTATGTGCATGATTTCCTCGTATTTTTCGAGAATTTTCTTCAAAACTTCATTAAAAAAACCAGATTCATACATTTTTGTTGAGCTTCTGAACTCATATTCAAATCCAAAGGAATTCAGAAATCTGCAGAGCATAGCATTGTTATGATGAGCAAAACTCTCATATTCTCCAAAGGGGTCTGGCACAGAAGTCAAAGGTTTCTCAAGATTTTCTTCCAGCAATGCCTGATTCGGAACATTTCCAGGAACTTTCCTTAGACCATCCATATCATCAGAAAATGCTATAAGTTTACAGGGAATATTTGAAATTTTTCTGAAGGCATTCATTACCATGGTAGTTCTGAGGACTTCCCCAAAGGTTCCTATATGAGGAAGACCGGAGGGGCCATATCCTGTCTCCAGAAGTACGTATCCCTTGTCATCAACTCCATATTTCTCCACTCTATCCAGAATTTTTCTTGCCTCTTCAAAGGGCCACGACTTTGCATTGCTATACATAAATTATGCCTACTTCGCTCTCTCAACATAGGTTGCATCATCAGTATTAACAACCACTTTTATTCCTGCTTCTATGTGTTGTGGCACCATAATTTTGACTCCATTTGAAAGGATGGCTGGTTTGTATGAAGATGCTGCAGTTTGTCCTTTAACAACTGGCTCCGCTTCAACTATTTCCAAGATTACTGTTTTGGGAAGAGATACTGTTATTGGTTTTCCTTCATATGAACAGATGGTAATTACCATCCCATCACTCAGGAACTGAACACTATCTCCAATAATATCTGCAGGAAGCTGTATCTGCTCAAATGTCTCTTGATTCATGAAAATCAGATCATCTCCATCTCTATATAAAAATTGATATTCCGATTCCTCTAGGTATACTTTTTCGACAGTATCTGCTGCTCTAAATCTCTCGTTGAGTTTGGAGCCATCGAGAACCCCCTTCATCTCAACCTGCATAAATGCTCCTCCCTTGCCGGGTTGCACATGCATTGTCTTCGCCACAATCCACAATTTGGAGTTGTGTTCTATAACGTTTCCTATTCTAATGTCATTCGCATTAATCTTCATAAATATCCCAGATAAAACCCCAGATGGTAGCGGAGGAGGGACTCGGACCCCCGACACGCGGATTATGATTCCGCTGCTCTAACCAACTGAGCTACTCCGCCTTGCTTCTGCCGTGTTTTATTGTCTTATACCCTCAGTTTTTTTTCAATAGAATTTTGGAAAGCATGGTTGCAAGAAAATTAAATAACCGTCATACTGTTATTATTAGTACAATATTTCAAAGATGTGTTTATATGTCAAATCATTGTATCGCAAAAGTTTTTATCATTGTTTCGATATTTGTAATGTCAAATATACTACATGCATCATCTATCCCTGAAGGACGTGAGAAATTCTTACAAGGAACACCAATAACTGTATTCGTTCCAGTCTGTGAAGAATGGAGAAAATTCTTACAAGGAGCTCCTGTACCTGAATTCATACCTTATCTACCAATACATACACTTGAGACACGATGGATACAATATCTGTATGGAGCTCCTGTACCTGAATTTGTTCCAAATCAACGTATCGTAATTGAAAACATGCCAACCAATAACCAAAATAGTTCAGTGTTATCTTCAATAGACACAAGTTTACAGACTCAATTTGAGCAGGATAATCCAAGCAACGTTCCAACTCCGGTATTTTCACCAAAAACTCCAAAGCCACCTAAAAATAGATCTTTGTCAATTGATAATAGCTACCTGTGCTCTAAGAAATGAGAGAGGAACTACATTGTATCAAACTGCTCCACTAACGCTATTTTTGGCGGAGAGAGAGGGATTTGAACCCTCGGTACGCTACTAGCGTACAACGGTTTTCGAGACCGCCCCGATCAACCACTCTGGCACCTCTCCATACATCTAGCTCGTTGGGTCTTTATCCTCCGAATATTTAACCTTTTGGGCAACTGGATCTTTTCTCAAACGAATATACCCGCATTTACCATTATAATCCACACCACTTATGTAAAACACATCCTTTTCTTCATTCGGATTTTTAACCTCATATCCCAGTAAGCCAGCTATGTGCTTCGCTATTTCATAATGGGTTGGCCTGAAGAGATCTCGAATTCTCCCCAAAAAATCAAGGTCATTGCTCTGAATCACAATTGGTATATCTGCGGTTTCTGGAAGAAGATAGCCATGACCATGACCATACAAGCCATTTTCCCCCATGAGTTCGTTGTGATCAGATGCCCATATAATATAGAATTTGCCTTCTTTCTGTTTGTTGAAAAAGTTGAACATTCTATATATCAGATAGTCGTTGTATAGCATGGCATTATCATATTCATCCACAATCTTATTGTTTGATCCTTTGAATGCATTTCCATTTTTGTAGTCTTTGCCAAAGGTTTTTGTATATGGAGAATGTATGCATCTTTGATGCAGTATTATAAAATTCCTATCTTCAAATTTTTGCAGAGACAATATTTCAAATAGGTATTCGTCCATAAGTTCGTTGCATTTCAATGTATTTGAGTCTTTTGTAACTATAATATCTATATAACTAATACCACCAATGGCAGATAGCAGATGATCGCTTTGACTTGATATATAAAATGTTTTGAATCCTTTTTGTTTCGCCAATTTGAAAAGGTTGGTTGTATCCATGGATGTTTGAATAACATTATCAGGTTCGCATATTGCATTTGCTATAAATTTGCAGGCAGGTAAAGTTGCTATCGCACTTGATATCCCTTGTGTATATAAAAAATTACTTTCTTTGGCCAAATTGCGTAAATTTGGAGTAGTATTCCTTTCATATCCAAACAATGACATATGTTTATAATTAACACTCTCCCCAATAATGTATACAATGTTGATTTTCTCAGGAATATTCGTTTTTAAATCAATAATCTCGTATTTTTTGTATCCCTTCACCTGATAATTCTTGAGCAAGATTATCCAATACCCAAAGAATGTCTTTATAGAATTGTCGATTGTAAATCTAAACTCATTTGGAGTAAATCTGGGAGCAGAGATTGCATATAGTCTTATTCCAACAGACATAAAAACTGAAAATAAAATCACTGTTCCAAATGCAGCTTTTCTCCTTTGCTTGCCAGCACAATACAATATGAGCAAAAATGGTATAATAACTGTAGGGATTATATATATGTAATTCAGAAAAACATTCCCAACCTCAAGGAGAACATCTTCCATCTCAGATGTCATTAAGTGCAATGAATACGGAGATATCTGTGTCCCAAAATATTTTATGTGTGAGAATTGTATGATTTGCAGAAAGCTTATTAGAGAAATAAAAAACACAGATATCCATCTATATGGATTGAAAACAAATCCAATACTCAAAGGAATGATCAAAATAAGCCCTTTTATGTCATGTGAAACTTTAAATGCTTTATTAAACAATGAAAAAATAATATCAGGAGTAATGATTAAAACAGAAATAGTAAGAATAAGTATCAAAGTTTTCTGTAATGGCCGTACATACATAAAAACAAAATTTATTGAGGAAAAGAGGTTAGGGAATTGTATCACACGAATATCTATATCGAAACCCACAAACTAATGAAACAAACAGCTGGCGTATACTTTTAGAAATTCCCATAATAAAAAGTTCAAGATTGTGTTATATAATCTCATGGAAATATTAAAAACCAAAGATAGTGGTGTGTGTGCATGGTCACAAAAGAATTGTTGATTCACAAAGATGCTTGGAGAGATGAGAATATATATAATGAAATATATGAATATTCAAAGGAGCATCCATTTGAATATTGGGCAGCTCAGATAGATAGGCTATCTTGGTTCAGAAGACCAGAGTTTGCGTATAAGAATGGAGTTTGGTTTGAAGATGGCAAAATCAACGCTTGTTATAACTGTGTTGATAGGCATGCCACAAAAAATCCAGATAAGACTGCTGTAATATGGCAAAGCGAGGACTTAAATGTTCATCAAAAAATCTCATATGCTGAACTAAAAAAGGAAGTTTGCAAGTTTGCGAATGTATTAAATGGGTGTGGATTAACGAGAAAAGATTACGTGACTATATACATGCCCATGATTCCTGAAGGAATATATGCGTGTCTGGCCTGTGCTAGGCTTGGTATTCCATATACCGTTGTCTTTGCCGGATTTTCTCCAAATGCTGTTGCTCTTAGGATGAACGATTGTCATTCCAGTTTCATAATTTCATGTGATGCTAACAGGAGAGGAGGAAAACTGATTCATCTTAAAGACAATATCGATGCAGCCAGAAAAATGTGCGACAGAAATATAAAAGCTCTAATAGTGAAAAGGCAAGGCGTTGATATTTCTTGGAATGATGAGTTGGATTTGGATTATTTGGCTCTTTCGAAGAAAGTATCTGAGGATTGTGAAATTGAAGACACTAATTCCAATGATGATCTTTTTATACTGTATACCTCTGGTTCTGTTGGCAAACCAAAGGGAATTCTTCATGGTACAGGTGGATTTCTGTTGTTTTCGATGCTTACTTTTTCATACTTTTTCGATATAAACGATGAGAGTGTGTTTTGGTGTAGCGGAGACATAGGATGGATGGGAGGACATGCATATTCTCTCTATTTTCCATTGTGCAGAGGAATAACCACTCTTATATATGAGGGAATTCCAACATATCCAAAACCATCTGTTTTTCCAGAGATTATAGACAAATTTAAAATAACAGCATTTAACACTGCTCCAACAGCTCTAAGAGCAATGATGCAAAATTCAGAGGCAACTTTGGAGGGGACTTCGCGTGAATCTCTGAAAGTTTTGGGAGTCTTTGGAGAAGTTTTGAATAAAGATGCCTGGCTTTGGTATTTTCATAAATTTGGAAATGGAAAATGTCCAATTGTTAATATGTGGGGGCAGACGGAGCTCGGAGGAGTTCCAACATCTCCTCTTTGCAATATGCAAGATATGCAAACTTACGGTCACATAGGCAGGCCGTTTTTTGGATGTAATTTTGTGCTTAAGGAAAAAGATGGAACTGACATTACTGTTCCGGAAGATACAGGAGCTCTATACATAAAGGATTCTATGCCAGGTATGCTGAAAGGAATATATGGAGATCCCGAAGGTTTTCAGAAAACTTATTATTCACAGCACACAGGTCTGTATTGCACAGGAGATGAAGCGTATTATGATCATGAAGGATATATATGGATCACCGGACGCATAGATGATGTTCTAAATGTATCTGGACACAGAGTTAGTCCAATAGAGATTGAAGAAATCATAGCAGAAGAAGATATAGTGCATGAAGTTTCGGTTGTAGGGTATCCTCATCCTATTAAAGGAGAAGGGATATATGCATTTGTTGTCCTAAAAAAGGATGTATTCTCAGAACAAAAATCCAAGGCCGGAAAAATAATCTCAGACAGAGTTAAGATGATGATAAGTCCAATTACAAAGCCGGATATCATAACTTTTGTCGATGATTTGCCAAAAACAAGATCTGGAAAAATAATGAGAAGAATTCTCAGGAAAATAGCAGCAAGAGATACAGATGACTTTGAGGATATCACCACTATTCAAAATCCAGAATGCATAGAGGCCATCATAAGAGCTGGCAACCAGAACTTCCGTAAATGATATAAAAAAAATGAGCTCTCAGTGCCATAAAAATAGCAAAGAGAGCTCACATAAAACTTTTTTATGTTATACTCGGATTGGCTTCCAACCGAGTAATTTTTGAAACCAATTTAGCCTGAAAAAGCCCGCGCCATAAGCCATTCAACAATTTAAGACTACTCGTTTGTAGTGTTGCACAACTATA
>JAISOC010000013.1 GCA_031275915.1 Holosporales bacterium
TGCGATGTCACAAACGAGTAGGCTTAAATTATTAAATTGCTTGTGGCACAGGCCTCTCAGACTAAATTGGTTTCAAAATTACTTGGTTGAAAAACGATTTGAGTGTACATCTTTTGAAAAAATTTTCTCAAAAAAACTCTCCACTTGTTAACGGAAAATTAACCTTTTTGTGTTATTTTTTCCATCCCTAACCCCCGCCCACCACCTTGGGGGCTTGTGCTCACTCCCTCATCTATGCCAAAGCATAGCTTCAGCTTATCATAAAAAGATTAAGATTACGTTAATTTCTGGAAATTTTTTTTTGAAAACATGTAAAAAGTACAATCCAAGTTTCATATTTGATTACAATGTCTCCCTCATATCATGGAACTGAGGTCAATCCATTTCAATAACCTAGATCAATTTTTTGATTGCTTCAGCTTTATCCCCCGGAGCGAAAATAAGATCCTCTATGTTTTCAGCAATTTTCTGAAACAGTTGATGAAATTCATGTAACTCGTCAGTAAAAAATTTGGACACTACATAATCATTTATTTCTATTTTTTCCACAGGTCTACCAATTCCTATACGTATTCTCCAATAATTTTTCCCAACAGCAGCATCTATATTTCTAATTCCATTATGTCCCCCATCTCTTCCAGCAAATTTAATTTTTATATTTAACGATTTGAGATCTATATCATCATGTATCACAAAAACACTTTCTGTTGGAATTCTGTAAAAGGAGATGAGCTGTTGTACAGCAATCCCTGATAAATTCATAAATGTTTGAGGTTTTTGTAGAATGATTTTCTCATTATTTAAAATCCTCGTTGCTATAAGAGATGAGTGTTTCTCCATAAATTCCGGGAATCCAAAATGATGGGCAACAGCATCAATACACATGAAACCCATATTGTGTCTTGTATTAGAGTAACGAAGTCCTGGGTTTCCCAAGCCAACTATTAAAATCATTTTTCTTGTTCTTCTGTGGTAGGTTCTTCTGCGGATGCCTCTTTCTCTTCTTCCTCTTCAACAGAAATTCTAGAACCAACTAGAGTTGCTATAATTGAATCTCTCTCTGGATGAGCAGGTGTAACTCCGCTAGGAAATTTGATATCATCTATACCGAAGCTATCTCCAATGTCTTTCCCCGATAAATCTAAAACAAATTTTTCTGGAATATTGTCAGCAGGACAGAGACACTCAAGTTGATGAACTACAAGATTTAAAACTCCTCCTTTCTTTATGCCTATTGATTTATCTTCATTGATGAACTCAATACTAACATGAATTTTTACCTTTGAATCCTCTGATACTCTTTGAAAATCAACATGAATAGGAATATCTGTTACAGGGTGAAAGTCAATATCTCTTGGCAAAATTTTTTCAGCTTTCCCACGCAATTTAATGTTAATAACGTGTCCGAAAAAAGAGGAAGAAAAACAAACTCTTTTAAGAGCTTTTTCATCCATAGAGACACTTATGGGCTCCATACCTGCTCCATATACAATACCTGGAACTAATCCATTGTGCCTAAGTTTTCTAGCTTCCTTTTTCCCTCCTGGAGTTCTCTCTGTGATATTTAAATCCTCAATCATTTTTCAGTTCCTTATTTTTTGAATAGTTGAAGAGAATTTTAACTCTAGAAGCCAAACTAAGCAAGTTTTGCAAGTTGTACCACTCCAATAGGATATACATTAGCCTTGTTCTTGGAACCCACAATTTGTCGTATGTGAACTTATACAATTCTTTTGGGAGAATTGACAGCTAAATGTAGAAGTTTCAGCTGAGATTAGATCTCATCTTTTATAACTTCTGCCAGAAGTAGCGTTAATTTTTCTTGCATATAACTCATTAAGTTTAAAATAATATATCAAATATTCGCTGATAATGGTAATAGTATTGCATAAGTTTTCTTGTTGCATTTATTGTAAATCAAAAGTAAAGTACCCTGATATTGTTTTTTTAAGAGGTGTGTTTATGAGGAACATACTTGTGGTCGTAGGCATCATTGCTTACATAATGGGAGGAATTGGTACTGTGGAAGCTTCCACAGAGGAAACATCCAGTGTTGCATTAGATACTGCTCTAACGCTGTTTGATGACTGCTTTAAGTCTTCATCAAAACTTTCAGCTGATTTTGGGACAAGATTAGAAAGTTTGCCACCTCAAACCAAAACAGAAGTTAATGTGCTGAAGGAGAGGATCAATAAACTTGAAACAGATATTAGTAGTGGACGCTGGATATCTGGTAGAGATGGTATGTTGAAAGATTTGGACGGGGTGCTGGTAGCAATAGATTTTGATATGGATAATTTAATGAACGCAATTGAACAGGCAAAAACGGTGCTGAATACAGTATACGACGATGCCAGTACACAACGCTCTGAATTTACAGAAAGTGTGAGAGAAATATGTATCTTGCTTAAAGCAATAATGGACAATAAACGAGTTATAAAGCAAAACGAAATGTTTTATGAAAAAAGCAGAATTAGAGAGGGACGTTTGGCAGGTGGAGTCGGACCTGGAGCATCAAGCAGTACATCTTCCGAAGTCTTGCATGACCCCGCAACAGTATCAAGTAGCAGCAGCAGTAGTAGCAGCAGCAGCAGTTCCTCTTCTGCTGATAGGTCAGAACCTACACCGGAAGAGCAGTTCTATAGGTATAAGAAGGATACCCGAAGCGAACAAACTGCATATTACAATATTAGGATAGACCAGCTACATCAAGAGGTTGTTAAAATGAAAGAAGAAACGAATAAGAGGTTTGAAGAAATAGATAAGAAAATCAAGGAGCTTTTGAAAAAGAAATAAAAACTTGACACAACGCATTTGCATCTGAGACGCTGTAATTATGTTATCTTTTTCGGAGTTTTGTTATGAAAAGTTTATACATAGTCGCAGCGTCTTTTTTGTGTATAGCTGCTGGAGCAGTTGCTAGTGAGGAGTTTGAATCTCTTTCTTTTGGAGGACTATTTCGCGGTTGTCTACAATACCCTAACCTTCCAACTGATTTTAAAACAAAATTGGAAAATTTGTCAGCTAAAAATGAGGAGAAAGTTAGAGTTGTAAAAGAGAACATTAGTGAAATTAAAAAATCGGTTAATGCCAATCAAGTGCAAATACGAGTTAGTGATAATACGTTGCTGGAGTTGGATGAATTCTCGTTGGGATTGGATTCAAGTATGGAAGCATTAAAGATGGAAGTTAAGTGGACACAAAACATGATAGTCAAAAAAGATGAAGCCCAAAAGCAGCCTTTTGAATTTGAATCCGAATACAACCTCGAAGAAAGGAGCCTCTTACTTGGTAATGTTATAAAAATGAGAGATTCACACAAAGAGATAAGAAAAATCGAACAATTAGTAAAGGCACGCGAAATGTCAGTTAATAGGGTAATAGCAAACAAAGATAATTTTGAAGATTATTTAAGCGCTATGCAACTTTATCAAGAAATAGATAAGGCGTACCCAAAACTCGACGAGATGAAGAAAGAAATTGGTAACATCGCAGCTTTGTTCAAGGAATTTTTGAACAAGAAATAAAAACTTGACACAACGCATTTGCATCTGAGACGCTGTAATTATGTTACGTTTTTTGTTGAGGTTGGATTATGAAAAAATTATACATAGTTGCGGCGTCTTTTTTGTGTGTAGCTTCTGGAGCAGTTAACAGTACGTGTCTTAAAAGAATAAATGATCAGCCAATGGAAAAATTAAAAGAGCTGAACTATAAAGTCGCCAATCTGAAAGAAGAAACAAATAGGAAGTTTGAAGAGATGAAGGAAGAGACGAAAAAGGAGTTTAAAGAGATGAGAGAAGAAATGAGTAAACTCACAGCTTTGCTCAAGATAGCACTGGCTGAGAAGCTTTTGGATGAGAAAAAAGAGGGCGAATAAAAACTTGACCAAGCGCTTCACAATCTGGGATCTCTGCTGCTGTTCCAAAAAGGAAAATACGGTATGTGAATAGGAAGAAAGAAAAGGTAGAAATGTACGCTTGCTCACTTTGTTCACTGGCGCTACTTCATTACAGTGTTGAAGATGAAATTTGGTTCAAGAGCCTCAAAAAAACCAGAGAATATGAGGCTTTGCAACTAGAGCTCCTACATTTAGTTGTCAACGCCTTTTTTTGCATCGTATGGCAGAGGCAAATATTCTAATATGAACTGGACAGTGGATATGTTTTATTTATGCGTAAAATATGAAGGTTATTCTTCACAAAAATGATATACCAGCTGAGTTTTTGAAAAAGACAGTATCTGTTGCAGTGGATACAGAGACAATGGGGCTGAATCCTTATAGAGATCGACTATGTCTTGTACAATTATCAAAGGGTGATGGTGTCTGTCACCTAGTTCAAATGGAATCATTTAACAAATCCAAAAATCTTAAAGATCTATTGGAGAATAATAAAATTCTCAAGATTTTTCACTATGCTAGGTTTGATATGATGATGTTGTATAAATATCTTGGAGTTATGACAAAGAATATATACTGCACAAAAATAGCATCAAAGCTTGCAAGGACATACACTGACAGGCACAATCTAAAGGGATTATGTGAAGATTTGCTCAAAGTGGAAATTACCAAAGCACAGACGTGCACAGATTGGGGAGCCCAAAATCTAACTAAGGAGCAAAAAGAATACGCAGCAACAGATGTTCTTCATCTTCATGATTTGAAAAGAGAGTTAGATGTGATTTTAGTCAGGGAGCAAAGACAAAACATAGCGCAAAAGTGCTTTGATTTTTTGGAGATTAGGGTAATTTTCGATTTAATGTGCGGAGAAATGTATGACATCTTCAGTCACGGATAATTTCGCTGTATTTTTCTTTTTTGAGAAACTCATTATAAACCCTGCCAGAAGTAGCGCCAGCAAACAGAGTAAGCAAGCGTACACTCCTGCATTATCTCAGTTTCACATAAGAGAGGCTGAGGATACATAAGACAGCTCCAAGTTTTGATACATCTTTTTGAAAAAAATTTTCCAGAAATTAACTTACTTTTAATCTTTTTATGATAAGCTGGAGCTATGCTGGTGCATAGATGAGGAAGTGAGCACGAGCCCCCGGTGGAGGCGGGCGGAGGTTAGGGATGAAAAAAATAGCATAAAAAGGTTAATTTTCCGTTAATAAAAGAGAAAAAAATTGAGATTTTTTTGAAATTTTGTTTCCCAAAATCTTCCTCAAAATAAGTTTTGATCTGTACACTCTGGCTCTGTGCTCCGTATACTCCTTCAAGTCCTCCAGAAGTACTTGGTTTCCATTAAAAATTCCTGAGAAGCGGACCTTGACAAAGGTTGGCCGAGCAATCGGTATAATAGAGTAACTCCAAAAAGGAAAGTACTGTGAATCCCCAATAAAGTTCTCTTGTTTATTTCATAAAATTCTCATATAATTGATCAGTATTTTTTGTGTTATTTAATAGGTGCAATGGCACATACACCCGTATTGCTAAGTGAAGCCATTGAATTAATGCAAATATCGGATAAATGTAAAGTAATAGACGCAACATTTGGAGATGGGGGGCACACAAAGGCGATACTTAACTATAACCAAACGTGTAATGTGTTTGGAGTAGACAGAGATGAGCTGGCTGCAACTCAAGCAAAAATCGTCGAGTCTCAGTATCCAGAAAGATTTCGCTTTCTTTGTTCTAGATTTTCTCTTCTTCCAGAGCTTTTTCAAAATACAGAGAAATTTGACTCCGTATTGTTTGATTTTGGAGTATCATCGTCCCAAATAGATGATTACAATCGAGGGTTTTCCTTTATGAGGGATGGTCCTCTGGATATGAGGATGTCAGGTACAGACACGATAACAGCTTTTGATATAGTAAACACGTATAGTCAAAAAGACATAGCTGACATTATATATAACTATGGGGAAGAACGAAAATCCAGAGAAATAGCGAAAAGAATAGTGGAGGCCAGGAAAGTGTCTTCTATAACAACTACCCTACAACTTAAGAACATTATTAACGATGCACTGCACAATAAGAAATTTTCAAAAATTGATAATGCAACAAAGACATTTCAAGCTCTTAGAATATATATCAATCAAGAATTAGAGGAAATATCAAGTGCTCTAGCTGCTTTACCATTAATTTTGAAACATGGAGCAAGAATAGTTACTATATCTTTTCATGCCCTCGAATCTAGACTTGTTAAAGAGTGGCAAAGAAACAATTCAAACACAATAAAGAAAATTAACAAAAAAGTTATTAAACCAAGTAGGGAGGAAATTATACAGAATCCACGTTCTAGATCTGCTGTTCTTAGAGGTTTTATCTATGAATAAATCAATAATATTTGCAATATTAGCAGTGATATTTGTTGGTATTGGAGTATCTCGTATTAAATACGAGGTTGTTTTTTTAAGAAAATCACTCAAAAATTTGGATGATGAAATTGAGAGAAGCCAGGATAATATCAAAGTTTTAACCGCAGAATGGGGATGCCTCAACAATCCTGCTCGCTTGAAAAAATTGGCATCTAAATATCTTCCAGAAATGAAATCCATTGGTAATTCACAAATTGTAAGGTATAAAGATATTGTGGAGGGTAAATTAACAGCTGTTAATAACAGTTCTGGTATCGGTTCTGTATTAGATGGAGCCTTGGGGGGTGATCGTTGAGCTTTATACGAACCATATTTAGGTCTTTATTTGAGGGATTTTCATTATGGAGACGATTGAATAATCACGCATCTGTTATGGAAGCCCTAAGGATTAGGATAATTTTTTCATGTGTTTTTGGATTGCTTATTCTAAGTGTTACAATTTATAAGCTCTGCGACATAATGGTTATTCGAAATGTAATTCAAAAAATTTCAACTAAAGATGATAATAATAACGTAGTTTTGAAATGCGATATTCTTGATAGAAATGGAGAGGTACTTGCAACGTGTGTAACAACAGCTTCGTGCTATGCCGATCCATCTGTTGTAATAGATGTGAACGAAGCATCTGAAAAATTGTCAGGCATCCCAGGAATGCCAAAAGCGGACACTATAAAGGAGAGGATCAAGGATAAACAAAAACGTTTTGTGTGGATAGCAAGACACGTTACTCCTCAAATTCAACAAAAAATCATCGATATTGGCATTCCAGGAATATATTTTCAAAAAGATTACAAAAGAATATACCCGTATGGGTCATTGTTTTCTCACGTCATTGGGTGTACTGATATAGATTCCACAGGAGCTTCTGGAATAGAAAGAGCATTTGACAATGTGCTAAGAAAAAAAAACTTGTCATTAACTCTTGATTTGAGAATTCAATCGATAGTTTATGAGGAACTAAAAACAGCAATCGAGAAATATAGAGCCATTGGTGGAAATGTGACAGTTATAAATATGAGGGGAGAGATCATAGCAATGGTATCTTTCCCAGATTTTGAACCCAACAATATTAAGCAAAAAGATATACGTTCGATGTTCAACAGAAACACTCTTGGGGTGTATGAGCCAGGTTCAATATTCAAAATTTTGAACACTGCAATAGCCTTGGAAAGTGGGAGTGCAAAACTTAATAGTACGTATGATGCAACAGCTCCAATTAAAATAGGAAAATTTACAGTCACTGACTTTAGGGGGAAAAACAGAATACTTTCCCTCGCAGAAGCTTTTGTTTTTTCTTCCAACTTGGCTTCAATCAAAATAGCCCAACAATTTGGGACACGCACCCAAAAAGAATTTATGAAAAAATTTGGAGTTTTGGAAAAAAGCAGTGTAGAACTACAGGAGGTTGGGCCCCCCCTTATTCCAAAAGTGTGGCAAGAATCAACATTGATGACAATATCATATGGATATGGAATAGCATTGTCTCCCCTGCAGCTTCTAACCTCTGTGGCATCATTGGTTAACATGGGAGAGAGAGTATATCCAACCATTGTACTGGATAATGTAAAATACCATGGTGAAAAAGTGATTTCAGATAATACATCACTCATAATGAGAGACCTTATGAGAGCAGCAGTCTGCTTCGGCACTGCCAAAAAGGCAGATGTAGAAGGAGCAGAGATCTTTGGAAAAACAGGCACTGCATATAAAAATTCTGGAAAGGGATATGGAACCGAAGGAAATCGCTCTAAAATAGTGACATTCGTTGGGGGATTCTCCAAAAATAACCCTCAATACATGATGATTGTTATGTTAGATGAACCACACCCCACAGAAGAAACATACGGCTATTCAACTGCAGGATGGAATGCTGCCCCCACCGCCGGCAAAATATTTAAAAGAATAGTTCCAGTGCTATGTAATTATGAAAATAACGAAAATAAAACAGAACTCATAGTAACAAAATATTTAAATTTGGGGAGATAAAAAAGCAAACGCTATCATAAATAGGAACTGACAACTAAATGTAAGAGTCTAACTACAAAGTTTTGTGTTCTTTCAGTATATGGATAAGAAAAAAGAGAAGGTAAGAGTGTACGCTTGCTCACTATCGTTCGCTAACGCTACTTCTGGCAGGAGTTTAATGTGTTACATGTGTGCTTTGTATTGTGTATAATGCTGCTCATGTTTTTGTCTAGTCGGAAGAGAGTGTTATGTTTAAAAACAAAGTTGCATTGTTGAGTCTTGTGGTTTGCCCACTGCTGTTCTCTGGATGTGCTGATTATTCTGGGGACACATATGAAGGAAGAGCAGTTGGAGAGGTAAGCAGAGCAGATGCTGGAACTATTGTTTCCATCAGGAAGATCAAGATAAAGCCAGAGGGAGATACCCCTGGTATGGGAGCTTTGATTGGAGGAGCAGGTGGAGCTCTTGCAGGGGCAGCATTTGGAGGAGGAAGAGGAAAGCTTCTCACAGCTGGCGTAGGAGGAGTAGCCGGAGGAATTGCTGGCCACATGATTCAAAACAGAGAGCAGGATGGGTTCGAATACACAGTGCGTCTCGACACAGGACCCACAATTGTTGTTACTCAAGGACCAAGTCCGGCACTATCTGTTGGACAAAGGGTAAATGTTATAAACAGTCACAAAGGAAGAAGCAGAGTTGTCCCAGCGTAAATATCACATTGTCTACATAATATTTGCCATTGTTTGCTGTGTATCTTGTGGAATGCTTCCAGATACCGTTGTCTGGCTTAAAAGCATCAGTTTTCAGGTTGATCCCAAGGCGAACAATGGTGCTCCATTTGTGTGTCACGTCGTGGTTCCATACAGCAAAGATCTTAAAGATCGCTTGATGTCCATGGATTCCAAGGCATATTTCAATAACATAGACAGGCTTGAAAAGGAATATAGAGACTCCATAGAAGTTTTCAAATTTGATCTTATTCCGGGGAAAAACCAGATGGATAAGAGTATTGGTATAAGATCGTATACAAAAGCTATGGGGGCGTATCTTTTTGCCAAATATTCCACAGCTGGAAAATTTATGGAAAGTGTTGGGGCGTCACCGATGGCGGTTGTTAGGTGTCAGCAATATAAAATTGAAGTTTTATCGGTAAGTAATCTTAAAGAGGTGTTTGGTGCAGATGCAAAATAGTGAAGTGTACATGCAACAAATATGGAATGAGGCGCAGGGCGACATTGAGAAGGCAATTGGGATTGACGCCTTTAAAAACTGGATAAAGAAATTAAATTTTGTTGATGTTGATGAAAATATTATTCATTTTAAATCATGTTCTAATTTCGTGAGAGATACAATCATCGCCAGATATTCCTCAGTTATTGTGAATGCATTTAAGTCCAGGGGAGCAGATGTTAGTGTTATCGATATAAGTGTTAGTGGAGATATCAAACAAACTCCAGATGTTGTATCTGAAGACGTTGATAGCGGCAATATCGATGAAGTTTCAAATCTGGACAAAAGATTTAAATTTAAAGATTTTGTTGTGGGGAAACCAAATGAATTTGCATATGCCGCGGCCAAGAGAGTTGCGGAATCCGATGCTCCCTCATTTAATCCATTGTTTTTGTATGGGGGTGTTGGGCTTGGAAAAACACATCTCATGCATGCCACAGCTTGGGAAATCAGAAAGAGATATCCAAATAAGAAAGTGATATATATCTCAGCTGAGAAATTTATGTATATGTTCATAAAATCTCTTAGATTCAAAAGTACGATGTCCTTTAAGGAGATGTTCAGAAATGTTGATGTGTTGATGATAGATGATGTGCAATTCATAGGCGGAAAAGATACTACACAAGAAGAATTTTTTCATACATTTAATGACCTTGTGGATAACAATAAGCAAATAGTACTCTCTGCCGATAAATCTCCTTCTGATTTGGATGGAGTTGAAGATAGACTGAAATCCAGATTGGGATGGGGACTTGTTGCTGATATTCATCCAACAACATATGAGCTGAGACTTGGAGTTCTTCAATCGAAAGCGAATAAGCATGCAATTCCCATTTCATCAAATGTTCTCGAATTTTTAGCTTGCAAAATCACATCGAACATAAGGGAATTGGAGGGAGCTTTAAATAGAATAGTTGCTCATGCAGTTTTGATTGGATCTGAGATAAACATAGATATCGCTCAAGAAGTTTTAAAAGATCTTTTGCGAGCTAATGAGAAATTTGTTACAATCGACGCGATTCAAAGGAAAGTATGTGAGTATTTTGGGGTTAAATTGTCAGATTTGTTATCAAACAGAAGGCAAAAAAGTATTACAACAGCGAGACATGCTGCAATGTATTTGTCTAAGCAATTGACCACAAAATCACTGCCCGATATAGGAAAATCCTTTGGAGGAAGGGATCATGCAACAGTTATTCATGCTGTTAAAAAGATAAGGGAGAAAATTGAAACAGATAAGGAGTTTTCCTCTGATCTTGAAATTTTAAGAAAAACCTTGGAAGCTTAGATTAGGAGTACAATAATATGGAAAAAAGTAATTATTCGGATAGTTGCACTAAACTTTTTAAATATTGGCGCTTCAGGACGATGTATTCTATTATTATAGGATATGCCTCTTTTTATTTAGTGCGACAGAATTTTTCACTTGCTATACCAGCTATATGCTCTGATCTTGGATATACAAAATCTGACATTGGAATAGTAATTACAATTGGAGCCATTATATACGGGGTTGGGAAGTGCCTATTTGGGATGGTAGGCGACAAAAGCAGAGCAAGATATATGATGGTTATAGGTCTTCTCCTGTCTGCTATGGCAAATATATGCCTTGGATTTAGCTCTCTCATACCTTCTTTCATGGTTTTTTGGGCTCTTAACAATTGTTTCCAGTCTATGGGATGGCCGCCATGTGCAAAACTTCTTACTCATTGGTTCAGCCCTGTTGAAATAGCAACCAGGTGGGCTGTGTGGAACACATCTCAACAAATAGGATGTGCAGTTGTTGCAGTTCTTGCTCCCTTTTTGTTAATGCATTTTGGATGGAGATATGTGTTCTTCGTTCCAGGAATATTAGCAATTGGTCTTGCCGCGTTCCTGTTTAATAGGCTGAGAGATACTCCAGAATCCCTGAAACTTCCAAGTGTTGAAAAAATGACAGGTTTTGCCTCTGCTGCTGAAAAATCCAAAAAATGGGAAAGTGATGAGGGCCCAAAGCTGGCGTATAAAGATATCATGAAAATGGCTCTTGGAAACAAATTCGTTTGGTGTGTCGGATTCGCAAATTTCTTTGTGTATATCTGCAGGATGATGATTTTTTATTGGGGACCAACATTTCTTCTTGAATCCAAGGGAATCTCTTTAACTGGAGCGGGAATGCAGATGGCAGTTTACGATGT
>JAISOC010000061.1 GCA_031275915.1 Holosporales bacterium
AGATGAGGGAGTGAGCACGAGCCCCCGAGGAGGCGGGTGGGGGTTAGGGATGGAAAAAAATACCACAAAAAAGTTAATTTTTCGTTAACAAATGAAAACTTTTTTGAGAAAAATTTTCCAGAAATTAACATAATCTTAACTTTTTTATGATAAGCTGAAGCTATGCTGGTGCATAGATGAGGGAGTGAGGCGCGGCCCCGGGGCGGGCGGGGGTTAGGGATGGTAATAATTATACTCCTTTTTAAATTTTTGTCAAGTAAATAATCCAAAAACAAAGAAAAGAAATTTGCGCATATTTTCATTTTACCGTTTTCTCCTTATTTTTATTTACAGTCCTCCCAACAGTAACAAACAAAATTTTATCAGGATGATAATACTTTTTTATTACTCTATTAACTTCTTCAAGGCTCAGATTAAGATAATTGCGCAAGTAATTATTAACATATTTGACTTGTATATTATCCATTCTGCAGCTATTCACGAACTCAACTATTCCTTGAGCTGAGGCTATTGTGTGGCGAGAATAATAGGCAATTTTATGATATTCTAGCTCATCCTTAGTAATTCCCTTTTCGACAAGTTCCTTGAGTACTACCCTTGTTCTTTCTATTAATTTCTGGACGTTTTCTGGACTTGTATCGGCATATCCATACAATCCAGAGAAGAGATCTAAATTGCTAGATAATGTGCCTATTCCATATGTAAGTCCTCGTTCTTCTCTGATATCTTTCACCAATCTGTTAACGAAGAAAGTATTGTGATCTCCAAGAATCATATTCGCAAATCTAAAGGCAAATCTATCGGGACTGTCCTTTGGAACTCCTGGTAACACAAACACAATGGAGGTTTGTGATGTGTCTAGCTCCACATGTTTGCTTTTCCCCATGTTTTTAAAGGTAATCTCTTGTTTCCCATCTTCAAAATTATTTTTTTTCACAGAGGATAGATTCTTCAGAAGTCTTGTAAAGCCTTTGTATAAAATTTCTTCATTAAGGGGGGAGGCAACTGTTATTATTGCATCCTCAGATGCGAAGAGTTTCTTATAACACACATCTACATCTTTTTTTGTATATGTTGGGATTTTTTTAATGTATTCATCTATATTCCGATGATACGGATGGTTTTTATCAAACATTTCTTGAGATAGAATGGAATCGGCAAGTAGTCTTCCTATAAACTTTGATTGTTTAAGCTCCATGAGAGCTTTCTGTTTATTTATCTCCAGCTTTTGTGGATTGAGATGAGCTTTTGTTAAAATATCACTTACAATATCTATAGAAAAATCAAAGTTATTGGAGATGGTATACACTGAAACAACTGCCTTATCATTTCCGAAATCAACAGAAATTCTGATGTTGTTATCAATAATAGTTTGTTTTAATTCAGAGGCATCTCTGTCCCCAGCTCCTTCGAGAAGAGTATTATCTATAATATGCAAAATTCCTGGGTAGTCTTTGAAGTTTTTGCTTCCCTCATTCTTAAAAATTATGCTGTATGCAATGGTTGGGTTCTCAGTTTTTATGCTCCAGATTGAACATTTAGATTCAGATTCAATTTCGCTTATACTTAATTTACTTTGAAGTAAGCTTATTTTTTCGGGCTCTACATCTTCTTTGAAGACGCCAATACTTTTGAGCATATAAAAAACGGCTCCAAGAAGGATCGATATTATTGCTATCTTTATGCCTTTATTTTTCATCATCAATCGCAAACCTCTTTGCCTTGTTAAAAAGGTTGAAAAAATTGCTGGTAGTAACCTGAGCTATGTGCTCAAGAGAAGTTTCTCTCACCTCAGCCATTTTTTCAGCAACTATCCTTACATATCCTGGCTCATTTGTTTTCCCTCTGAAGGGAACAGGAGCCAAATATGGAGAATCAGTTTCAACAAGCAACCTATCATCTGGAATGTATCTTAAAACATTTCTAATTTCATTAGAATTTTTAAAGGTAATTACTCCAGAAAATGAGATGTAAAATCCCATATCCAGAATTTTTGCGGCATTTTCAAGGGATCCTGTATAGCAGTGAAAAACTCCTTTTTTACCTTTATGATCTGCAAGAATTTCCAAAATATCTGGGAAACAGTCTCTGGCGTGGAAAATATATGGAAGTTCTTCAGAAAGCTCCAGCATTTTAGACAAAAGTTGTTTTTGGGAACTTTTAAGGGGGTTGTCATAAAAATAATCCAGACCAACCTCTCCAATGGCTATAACTTTTTCCTCCCCTATATATTTTGTAATTTCAATTGTGTCAAAGAGGTCATCTGCATGGCATGGGTGTATTCCAACAGAACAAAATACATTCCTGTGTGTATTCGATATAAAAATATTTTGAGAAATGTTTTCAGGAGATGTTGAAACAGATAAGAAGTATAAAACACCTTGAGCATTTGCATACTCAAGCTTTTTTTCAAGATCAGCAGTATATTCTGGAAAAAACAAATGACAATGAGAATCAATAATAACCACGCAAACCAGACATCAGATAATAAAACAAATCTGCAACAGTACAATATCAAAAAGGTACACAATTCGAAATAAAATCTTGAATTATAAGATAAAAGCGAGTAGGATGGGGGTAAAGAGTGCAGATATAAGGCACGCAAACAATTTTTACCCAGGAGGGAATAACAATGAATATACGTAAATTATACTTGATGAAGGCGGTAATGACGGCATGCATAGTCGCATCACCGGTTTTGTTAAACCAGGTACAGGCGAGGGATGGCGTCCCAGTCCCACTCCCAGATCTGAACGCTATTGAAGTGCTTGCTCAGACGAAAGAAGATATTGCGAATTTGTTAAAGGCAAGGTTGGAGATTGATACCAATGTCACAATAAAAGACAATGCGGAAAACATTAAAAATATATTTTTAGCAGATATCAATTTAGTGAAGACAAAGCTTTCAGATATTAATGAGATAAAAGCTTTTCAGGTAGAGATCGACAGATTGCGGAATGATCTTACTACGGAGAGTGCCGCAAAAGACTTGTTCGAAGCAAAAGTGAAACAACTTGAAACAAAAATAGAAAATATTACAAACGAAAAGAAATTGATTGAAGCAGATTTGATAAAGGTTGTAGACGAAAAGAAATTGGTTGAAGACGAAAAGAAATTGGTTGAAGAGGAGAGGACAAAGCTCAACAAACTTATCGATGATGGTAATTACGACGCTAAGTACAATGCAGCGAAAGCAAACGTCGAAAATAAGGAAAAAGAAATAGAAACTCTGAAAAAAAAGATTGTTGACTTAGGAACTATACTCAAAGATTTAGAGGCAATTACAGAGTTGAGAAAAATCAAGAAAGAGAAAATAAAGGAATTAGAAGAATTGACAAAGCAATTCGATGATTTGAATGGAATCTTAGCAAATGCTGATAATGAGGCAAAGAAAGACACTGTGATTGTTAACTTAGCTAATGAATTGGCTTCAACGACAAAAATACTGAAAAACATGGAAAAAAGGACGGCTACTAGTACTATAACAATAGATCTGGCGAAAGAAAAGATTAGGGACCTAGAACAGAGCTATAAATCAGCGTATGATAACAAAGTATTGAATATAGTAGGAGGCAAAGCAGAAGAACTGAATTCACTAAAGATTAGTTTCGAAAATGCGAATGGCGAAGTTGATAAACTCTCGAAACAAATAGCAGAAATAAGCGCAAGGCTAATAACGGCGGGCTGTAAGAAAGAAGAGGTTAATGAACCAAGTTTAGCTTCTGAAACAACAGATGGATCAGGATACGACATAAAAATAGGAGAACTTATAACAAATTGTAAAGAAAACACACGAATCTGCGAAGATAATCTTTCGTTGGCTGAAAAAAATCTCGTAGACCTCGAAGGGGCTCTGCAGAGTGCCTTGGAAGAAAAAAACTTGCACTCTGCTGATTATGCGAGAAACATAGAGGAAGAAGTTGAGATCCTCCGTGAAGGGAGTAAGTTATTTGAAGAAAAAATGGCTAAGCTTCAAGCAGAGATTGATGACTTGAGAAAAAATGACGTAGAGATAGACAAGAAAATTGTAGAAGTTAAGGAAGAAGTTAAGGAAGAAGTTAAGGGAAAAATTGAGGAAGAAGTTAAGGTAAAAGTTGGGGAAAAAATTGAGGAAATAAAAAGTCTATCACCGGAAGATACGAAGATATCAAAAACCCCGATCACGGAAACAACTAAGCTCGCAGGCCTGTCTTTTTCTCCAAGCAATATATCAAAGATAACAAAAAGACCCGCCACAGTGATTAAAGAGCTGACCACAGAGGTATCAACGACAACAACGTCTCCGACAATAGAAACCTCAACGATACCGACGACCACAAAGATAACCCCGACCTCAACGAT
>JAISOC010000037.1 GCA_031275915.1 Holosporales bacterium
ATCAACAGCAGATCAATCATTTGTCTGTTCATGTCTTCTCCCCAAAATTAAATACATTAATCATTATAACCTGAATTTTAGGCCAAAGATGATTTAACCTGTGCTTTTTCATGCTAGAAATAGTATCATCCAATAGGTCAGGTCTGTTATAGAACTCTTCTCTAAAAGTCCTATTACTTCTCTCTACTCCTCCATTATATTTAGGACTAGCTGGTGGTAGTACAAACAAGTGTCTGTATAAGTTCAAACACATGTGAGACAAAAAAGATGAAGTTGTCTTAATATCTTTTATGCCAAGCCACTCCTGCTCCGAAATTATTTTTACCTGTCATATCGACATTAATTTTTGTATTGGCAGCGATATCTGATTCAACTACAACTTTGGTGGTATCTTTTTCAGTACCTTGATCCAAGGATACTTTCACTTTTCCCAAGCTTTTACCTATGCTGATCAAATTGTGTTGACCTCCTGTACTTGTATTGTTGTTTTTTTTTATTTCTATCATATCCAGACCAAACACAGTTTTAATTTTATCCATTATGTCAAATCCCCCTTTTCCAGAGAGTTTGCCCATGACAGTGATTAGTGTAATAGCTTCTCCAGAAGATATATCTGAAGCTGGTTTTTCGAACAGTAGATATGAGAGAACATTATTTTTAGAGGTATACGGGTTAGAAAAAAATGAGACATCTGTTCCTTTGGAGTGTTGTATAAACCTAACTCCCATTGTCATATGTTCAACTTTTTTTGTGGCTGAAACATCGACCATAACAGCGCCATTAGTTTTATCAGAGCAGGTGATTGTTCCATTTGTTATAGTAAATTTTCTGCCTGTGACATTTATTATTCCATTTTGCAAATTAATTAAAAATTCATAATGAGGGTCACTCAAGGAACCATATATATGGGCTCCCCCACACCATGTGCTGTCTATTCCAAATCCTGTAATCTTCAGATTTGGAACAAATTTGAAATTAACATCAATAGGTATGTTTACTGATGTTTTGTCTTTTTTAATTGATTTTTGTGGGGGATTAATAGAATCTGCTATCTCAACGGAGTAGCTGGCTAACCTAATGAAGTTGGAAACATCGAAAACAGCATTATTGCTGTATAAATCACCTTTAATTTTTATTTCTTTTGATAGGTTTCCAGAAACGCTTAGTTTTCCAAACAACTTACCATTAAATTCTCTCATTTCGATAACATGCAAAGAATTTATGTTGATTCCAACATCAACATAGAAATCTCCGTTTTTCTGATAAATTTTCCCTTGTCCATTTATTTCTCCTCGTTTTTTTAAGTCATCAGTAGCGTATATGTTATCTACAATTAAAGAATTGTTTTTTATAATTGCATTTACTGTTCCATTTTTAAGATATATTCCTGCAGAAGAGTTGATGTATATTCCATCTTTCAAAGACATAGTTCCGCTGCAATGTGGAGCACGTAAGCTTCCTTTTGCGGAGATATTGTATTGTAAATTACCTTTGAAATCTGCTCTGTCTATTTTAAAAATTCCTTTGGCCGATATATTCCCAATCGTGTTTCTGTCTATAAGCCAATCCTTCGGTTTTGCCTCTATATTTATAGAATTTATTTTTTGTAATAATGAATAAAGAATTTTCGCATTTATTTTATTTTTCCCGTAGATTCCTTTGATATTTATGGAAGGGATTTTAAAGCCCCAGCACTCTATGTTTTTTGCCATTAAATCAAAATGTTCTTCTCCTTTTTCAAAAGTGCTAATTCCATTCAAAATGCCTTTTATATCTTCATTGAAAGTAAATATGTCCACATTTGTAAATTTCCATACCCCTAAATTAAAATTTTTAAAATCCACATTTTTGATTTTAATCTCTCCTTTTGAGGGCAGTAGAATATTTATTTCGCGAACCTTCAGATCTTCTTCAATAGTAAATGGCTTGATGGATATTTTTTCTCCAACAGCCATAGATTTAACAAGAATTTGTTTGTTTTCAGTATCATATTGGCAATTAGCTGATATATTTTCAAAATTAGCTCTAATGGAAAGATCTCTCAGGGAAACATCTACTCCTATACATTTGCTGAAATTTGGTAAGTTTATGATTCCCTTCAATTGCCAATTCTCCAATACTCCATTTATTTTTAGGATTTCTGTGTTTTTATTTTGAATTATTGATGATATGTTTTTAGTGCCAAGATGATATGAAATTTGTGCTGAATAATTTTCATATGCTGTATCAATTAACAAAACCTTATCACTTGCTTTTGCTGATATAAACAATTTATTCAGGCTAATGTTTGTCGAATTCAATTGTTGAATCCTGTTTATCTTGAGAGTTCCCAAGTTTTTATTGTTGTATATAACGTTATTTACATCAATACTTTCAACTACTTTCTGTATCAACAACGGTACACATTTGGAAATATCAAAATTTAATTCATCAGCAGATGTTTTAATATCAATCGTTTGGACGCTGACATTTTTGATTTTTGTGAGATTTTTATTAAGAACGACAGAAGTGCTATCAACAAATATATTACCTATTTTCAAGTTGTGTATTGAAAATTTAAATGGAACTATTCCGGATATCTTCTCGAAGTCAGCTGTAACAAAGCCATTCAAAATAGCCTTCTGAACTGATTTCAATTGCAAAGCCCCAAAGGGAGCAAAAACTATGATAGTTATAAGCAGCAGAGTTTTGATAAACTTGCGTCTAACATAACGAAAGACCACGACACAAAGCCTCCAGATTATTAACTTGCTTTTCTACCGTCGTCATTCCATTCGTCCAAAACGCCAAACTTTTTACATTTAACTCAAATACCGATGCTGCGACATCATACCTTTTTATTTCTCCACTTGACAATAGACATGTATATTTATCAACAAAATCCTGCTTGTTTCCAATATTCTTGTAAATCTCAATCAGTTTTCAGCAAAGAGGGGCAACACTAACAAAAGTTCTGTTGTTTTTTCCACGCTTGAAGGATACTGTGCCGTCGATTGTGGAATATATTGTGTGATCTCTTCCTAGACCAACATTCTCAGACGGCTTCATTTTTGTACCACGTTGACGAACTATTATGGTGCCAGCCATAACAAATTGCCCTCCAAATCTCTTAACTCCCAGCCTTCTTCCAATCGAATCGCGACCGTTTCTGGAACTACCACCAGCTTTTTTCGTTGCCATTTTTTTCTCCTTTAGATTTTAATATTTGTTATTTTTAGAACAGTCATCCATTGTCTATGGCCGTTCTTTCTTCTGTAATTGTGACGTCTTTTCTTTTTAAACACAATCACCTTGTCATTTCTTGTGTGTCTCACCACTTCAGCATTAACAATAGCACCGGAAACAACCGGAGTTCCAACAGTAACCTTTCCTTTGTCATCTGAAGTCATCAAAACTTCATCGAGAGACACAGTGGCGTTTTGTTCAACATCCAACTTTTCAACTTTTAGAACATTTCCAGGCTTGACACAATACTGTTTCCCTCCTGTTTTTATTACGGCAAACATAAATCAAAAACTTTGCAAATTAGCGTGAATACAGGAATTTCTAACATAAAAACTGGGAAGATGTCAATGGTGCAGCGACAGCAAAAACAAATAGCGCGTACCAACTGCAAGTATCGAGACACAGCTCGCGCAGGATATCATAGAAATAATTTTTGTCAATAGATACTCAATGCGCTTCATAACACATAAAAAGGATAATGTAGCAAACATTACACAAAAATTTCAACTTTGAGGAAATTTTAAAAAAAAAGTGATTAAAATTTTCTTTTGTGTGACAGCCTGGTTATAGAGAATATATTTTTATGAGAGCTAGTGGCTATGAATTTTAAGAAATTATTATTATTAACGGGTGGTCTCACATTAACGGTGGCTGCATCTCAGCATGTTGCAGCTTTACCAAGTGGTGGATTTCTATTTGGAGAAGTGGCCAAGACAAAGCAACCCGCTGCAAAAAAAGCTTGCAAAAAAGGGGCCCCTAGTGAGTGTTCATCCGGCCAGAAAAATCCATTTCCACAAGGTGGATTTTTCTCAATAGGAGATAACAAGTTATCGCAACCCGCCGTGAAAACAACTCCAACAAAAATTCCAGAGAGTGCAAAGCAAAAGAAACACACATCTGGAAAAATTGGGAACAAATCCAACGCAGAACAAATTACATCACGTATCACAGAGCTGCAGGGAACTATGCAGAACGTGGCTGATGAAATAAGGGCGCTTGAAATTTCAAAAAAAACGTTAGGAAATGATGTTACTCCAATTACGAACAAAGAATTATCATCTTGGGGATCAAAGCACTTTTATATTGGGCTTGGTGCCAGTTATGCATGGATAGGAGTGAAGGATAAAATCTCTGCTGATAAAAGAACAATTAAGTGGAATGAGCAAAAAGTTGATTACTACGCAATGGTCTCATCCATTCTTTATACCGTTAAAACAGATGGACAGGGCAACATAGAATATGGAGATGACGGTCTTCCAAAATATGAAAAGCAAAAGGAACCGATGGATGATGATATAGTAAAAAGTTTCTATGAAGAAGTTACGGAAGATGACGAAACATACATGAAACTGAAAGATGGTATTACTGATGCTGAGAAAAATCAATTGAAAGCAAGATTAAAAGTGCTGGTTGATGAATTCTTGGAGAAACTCAACATACTAGAAACGGATTCTAAAGGTGATAATACAATCAGATACACTCAAATTGAGATAGGAGACAACAATTACAGTGGGATAGATACTGAGGGAAATGGATCTAAAAAACATGAATTCTATTTCGGTGACTCGGAAGAAGGCACTAGTGATAACAATGAGCTAAAATTCGCAGACGGACTTACCCAACTTGAAAACCTAAATTGGCACAACCTCATATTCACAAACTATGATTCCATACTAACTGGTCACCATGTCACACTGTTGCAAGCCATGGGAGAATATGCAGAGCAGACCTTTGAAGGACAACAAACAATGACAGCTGCTAACATTCCAGGAGTGTACACAACTATGACATCTGCAAGGTGTAGTGATGAAGTACATGATGGAACCAAAAACGATAAATATGAAAAAACTGCTGAAATGGAAGCAATTGATAATC
>JAISOC010000006.1 GCA_031275915.1 Holosporales bacterium
ATAAAGGAGAACAGAAATATATAGAGGAACAAGAAACACATTATAAGGAAGATAACTTTAAGATATCATGACCGCCTTCCAGGCGTAACACAAAACCGCCAGCTTCAGCCGGCGGGGAATCCATAAAAAACGTATTTATCATACCAAAACACATTTGTTATACTTGTTTTTATTTGGTAGAATGTCAGTATAGAGGATTATTATAAACAACTATATGACATCTCTTTTCAAAACAACTTTAACAATACTGCTGTGTAACAACATATTGTTTTGCTCAGCCTCTCAAATCGATTCCAGATTAACAGAATTTCATAAATATATTGAATTTGAAAAACAATATGAAGATTGCATACTTGCAGGAGATAAACGTTTAGAATACATTTCATTTAACGAAAATACCAGGCAAATCAGACAAATTTCTGATGGAAATTATTTCGGGCTTCTGTGTGATTTATCTCATGATTTAAAGGCTGCAGAGAATAAGGTTGATTTTGGAGCAGTTGAAATGATATCAAGTACAATTCTTGATCTCATGGATGGGAAATATGGATTAACTCCCATTGTGAAGCCCGTCGAGAATCAGAATTTAAGTGATATATTTGATGAACTCAAGTTATGGACAGATATGACTGTGACTCACTCTGCTCAAGCTCTGCATAGAGTAGCAATTCAAAAAAAGACAACTGAAAAAATGCAAGAATTTATCAAAGAACAACCGAGTCGTGAAGCTCTTAAGGAATCACGAAAAAAGAAAAATATGGCAAACAACACAGCAATTAGAAAAACAAGTGTAGATACAGACATAAACAGACCTGGCAAAATTGCAATTGAACAAAATAAAGTTGGATTAGATGCACCTATATATCAATACTTAATTGATATTGCTAAACCATCTTCTGACGCTGCAAGAGCAAGTCTATTAATTTCAAAAACCATATTCAATTATAGGCGTGCTTCTATCAGAGAGATGTGCGAATTTGCTGTTCTTTTAATGAACCCCATCCATATACAAAAAATAACAGAATTTGCTTTTGATATGGTTGATGAGAGTACGCACTTAACAGCTATGAAAGCTGACTCCATATACGAAAAAGCGGTTAATTTACACATTAACAAGACCTTTAGCATTGATGATCATCTCAAAGAGGTTGCTAATGGATACTTCCAAACATTTTTAAAATTATCTTGGAAAATTGTAAAACAAAATCAAACAACTTCCAAAAGACCACTTATGAAAATAAAAGAAAGTGGGGGGGCAGATGTTTTTGGATCTAAATGGGTGTGTCGATATGATTCAAGATTTGAGTTGTTCAAACAAAACCCTGGAAATAAACATCTTATTACAGTCGGAAATGTTTATTCTATAAAAGAAATGCAAGAAAAGTTGCATGGTCATATGCCAAATGGGTACATGTGGTATTTTAATGAAGCAACAAAAAAGTGGGAATACCACAATTTTCAAGAACCGTTTTTAATGAATGATCTCTATCTAGATTTATATCCAACAAATGATTTACAAAGCAGATCAAGAGTGAGACTTGCAGAGGCAGTATGGAGAATAAATCAAAATAATCATTTGCAAAAATGGAAGTATTTGAAGGACTTTGCAAAGAAAGATTTTATGATATATTCCAGCGAAAATTACACAAATGATCCACTTGCTCAAGAATTAAGGCCATATATCATAAAAAATGCTATAGATATACCTCTTGTAAAATCAGAAGAAATAACTGGGTTGCATGCAATGAGGAGATTTCATCACAAAAATGTGCACCCTGAGGCTGAAAAATATGTGCGATATTTACAATCTGATGATAAATTGTATTCCGCATTTGGAATGAATATCCTTGAATATAGTAAAAGTAGCGGACCAAATCCATCTTGGATAAAATGGGCTCCACAACTGTTATTAGAAATGTCAGCTATGCATGATGATATGAAAAATGTGATAAACAGCGCCATTCTTTATGGATTACATATTATTAACCCATTTGTTCCAGTTTTTCCTGTATACGTATCTATAGATATTCCGGATCCTTTTGTAATTTGCGGACATTCAAGAACAATTTTGCCAATTGGCCAAACAATATCTGAAGAAGCAATTGCAGCAGCGATTGAGCATGGATAAGTGGTAATTTATCTATCATGATAACCACTATGACAATTTTTATATTAAATTTAAACTTGCCACCTACTTCACAATGTGTTAGCATCGCAGATGCTGGTTTTTCTGGCTATGGCAATAAACGATTCACGTAATAGGTATTGTGGACCCGGGGGCGGTACCCGGCGCCTTCACCATAAAGTTGTATGGGGGCGAAAAAGGTTCGACATGATACGGCAAAGGTGTATTTTTTGCCCGGCATTGTACCACCGTTATCGGGCTATATTAGTAAATGCCAACTCTAAAAGAAGGCAGGGAAGAACGCGTCAGCTGAATAGGCAAATACGCGTTGCAAGAAGAAGGAGAAGGTTACCGTTGGCTGCCTGATTAGGGGTCAGCGGTTCTAATTCTTGCTTATTACACAGTTATGTGTAATATCTTCGAATAACGCGGTTTGGGGCGACCGAGCAACAGAACGCCCCGTGTATTTTGTGTTGTCCAACAAGGAGAACAAGGAGGCTGAGTTTGCGGCGTATGGTTTCAAAGAAAATAGATTATAACGAGATGACAAATAAGGCTCTTCTCAAAGTAGTTCGTGATATTCTTGAGATTATCGCAGAGAAAGGGGTGTACAAAAAACAGCATCTGTGTATTACTTTTGCAACGAATCACCTTGATGTTGAAATGTCAGAGTTTCTTCGAGAAGAATTTGAAGAAGAGATGATAATAATCTTACAATACGAATTTTGGGATCTTATTGTTGATGAGCACGGATTTTACGTAAGTTTATCCTTTGAACATGGTGAAGAAACGTTATATGTTCCATTTGCATCTATAGTATCGGTTATGGATCCATCTGAAGGTTTCTGTTTGGAATTAACTCCAAGTTTCGAGAACGTGAAAAAGAAGGAAATTCCTGAAGTAACTGCTCAAAAATCAAATGTAATATTTTTGGACATGTTCAAAAAAGAAAAACAGTAGTACTATGAGTCTATCAAAAAAAGAAAAAAACCTCATAAAAACCATAGCAGGAAGGGATTTGGTGGGTATGTACGAAAAGGCAGGAGACCTCTTTCTAGAAATCATACCTTCTTCTATAGTTAGGGTTTCAACCATGTTATGCGCTCATGAAGACATGGGATTTAAAACTCTTATGGATGCATTTGTTGTTGACAATTTAAGTTCCCTAGGAAAATTTTCAATCTACTATCAATTATACAGTCATGATATAAAAGAAAGATTGTTTATAGAAATTGGAATAGAAAATCAAGAACAAGCCTTGAGTTTGTCAATAGTGTTCAGTAACGTTGTCTGGTATGAAAGAGAGATTTTCGATCTCTTTGGTATTGTCTTTATCAATAATCCAGATTTGAGACGAATCTTAAATCCGCATGATTACAATGAATTTCCCCTTAGAAAAGAACTGCTGTTGTAAGGAATTAACAACTAAATGTAGAAGCTCTAGCTACAAAACCTTTATAAACCATGCCAGAAGTAGCGTTAGCGAACAGAGTGAGCAAGCGTACACTCTTACCTTCTCTTTCTTCCTATTCATATACTGATTTTCCTTTTTGGTACAATGGAATTCCTCCAAAAAGGAAGAGTACTGTACATTTAGTTGTCAGTCCCCCAATTCTTATTACCTTTTCATATTCTCACAAACGCCATATAGTATTCTTCGTATTCGCTTTTAATTTCGACTGATTAGTCTTGTCCATACTCAAAAAATTTTTCACTGTTAGTGGATTGACTATTGTAAGTCGAGTTTTCGGAGTTGTTAGGGAGGCTGTTTTATCACACTTCCTTGGAGCCTGTTCTGAAATGGATGCCTTTTTGGTAGCCTTTAAATTTCCTAGATTTTTTCGAATATGTTTTGCAGAGGGAGGATTTCACTCTATGTTTGTTCCGTATTTCATAGATTTTGGGGCAAAAGGCAAACGAAAAGGGTCCTTTTTATTTTCATCCAGGATCTTCACCCTCTTATTTTGGGTTATGTTGGCATTTTCAATTTTAGTGTTTTTTTTCACTGATTTTTTTGTAACAATCATGGCTCCTGGATTTGTTGAAGATCCAGAAAAATTTAATTTGGCAGTACAATTCACACGTATAACATTTCCGAATGTTGCTTTTGTGGCCTTATCAACTGTATACAGTGGAATTCTGGTATCTCATGAAGAATTTTTTCCAGTTGCTTTTTCTCCAATCCTTGTAAATATTGTTCTCATTTCCTCATTGATAATTGGGAATGATATAACGAGTGCAGGATATAGAATATCCTTTGGAGTTTTGCTTGCTGGAATCTCTCAATTTGTGTTTTTATATTTTTATACAAAACGTCTTAGATTGCCAATTCCTCACCTATCT
Source organism: Holosporales bacterium (assembly GCA_031275915.1). Classification (GTDB taxonomy): domain Bacteria; phylum Pseudomonadota; class Alphaproteobacteria; order RUG11792; family RUG11792; genus JAISOC01. The sequence continues at coordinate 4,469 of JAISOC010000006.1, forward strand.
AAAATCAAAATTTCCAATAAAACAAAAGAATTTTTAAAAAAGCTAACTCCTGTTGTCGTTGGAGCTGGAGTAGCTCAAATTAACGTCTTTGTGGATTCTTTATTTTGCTCGTTTTTACCTTCGGGCTCTATCTCATTCATATATTTTGCGGATAGATTTATACAACTTCCACTGGCCCTCTTTGGTATTTCTATGGCCACTATCTTGTTACCAGAAATAGCAACGGCAATAACAAAAAAAGGTAAGTCCACAAATTTTCAAGACAAAGTTGCAATCTTCACACTACGCTTAGCCATTCCCTCAGTTATTGGACTCATTATTCTTGCACATCCTTTGATAAGTACCCTATACGGACACGGTAAATTTTCTGCCTTTGCAGTGAACAGCACAACAACAGTTTTACAGATTTTTGCCATCGGACTGCCTGCCTATATTATGAGTAAAATTTTTTCCTCTATTTTATTTGCAGAAAAAGATTCAAAAACTCCTGTTATTGCAGCCATTATTTCAATAATTGTAAATATAGTGTTAAATTGCATATTAATAAGTTATTGGGGAATTATTGGAGTAGCAATTAGTACATCTGTCTCTGGATTTGTGAATGCGTACGTAATGTATATAAAATCAAAAAGATGGTTTGTTTTAGACAGAACGACAATAATCGCATTGTTAAAAATATTGCTAGCTTCCTGTATTATGGGGGTATGTATGCAATTAATACGAGGAAATTGTCTCTGTGTTTTGTCTGAAATAACATATATTGCTTGCAGCGCCTTTCTTGGACTGCTGATTTATACGATATTACTCTTATTATTAAAAGATGAAATAGTTGTTAAAATGTGCAAACAAGCCGTAAAGATAATCAAACATTAGCTTTTTTGTGAAAGATACAATCGCCTAAGTAATTACACAGCTTCGCTAATTTTGAGCAATATATCCCTCGCTATGGGAGCGGCTATTTTTGCTCCCCCACCTCCATGTTCGACCAACACACAGACTGCGACTCTGGGCTCATCAACAGGGGCGTATCCAACAAAAACAGCGTGTTCCTTCTCCAGATATTCGTCTGAAGTGGTTTTATATTCCTTCCTTTGTTGTTCAGTTATCCTCCGGACCTGAGAACTTCCTGTTTTTCCCCCGAATTCCAATTCTTCTGAATGAGATCTATAAGCTGTTCCATTGGGACTATTTACAACATCATTCATTCCAGAAAGAAGAATATCTATATGTTCTTTTTTGTATTTCAGTTTTTCAACTCCATAATTGTTTTGTAATTTACAAATATACGGGGTAATTGGATATAAACCATTAACTAAAATAGAGATCATACGTGTCATTTGTAATGGAGTGGCTAGAGTGTATCCCTGTCCTATTGACATGTTAACTGTGTCTCCCTTTGTCCATTTTTGTTTTTTTTGAGTTCTTTTCCAAGCCTTTGTTGGAATAAGACCATCTTTTTCTCCTGGAATATCAATACCTGTTGGAATTCCAAGTCCAAAATCATTGGCTACCTCTGCAATATTGTCTGGAGAAAGTCTCATTGCTACATTGTAAAAATAAATATCACACGATCTTTCTATGGCCTTTTGTAAATCAAGAGATCCGTGCCCACCATATTTCCATCTCCAACAATGATATCTATATGCTCCTATTTCAAAAATTCCATCACAATCAAATTTGGTATGTTTATTAATTACTCCATTGTGTAATCCTGTCAAGCCAACCACCATTTTAAATGCCGATCCTGGAGCATATAATCCTGAAATTGCCTTATTTATCATTGGCTTATACGGATTCTCATACAATTCCTTCAAGATATTTCTATCTATTTTTTGATTAAAAATATTGGAGTCATATCCAGGATAGGAAACGCAGGCCAATACCGCTCCGCTGTTTACATCCATTACAACACATGCTGAGCTCTGCTCAGTCGACAACCTATTATACACAAACTCTTGAAGGTCTTTATCGATAGTTAAATGTATATCCTCTCCTGGAACACTTTTTACTTCATCTATAACCCTTACAAATTGTCTTTTTGAATTAACCTCTGTATGCTTGATGCCGCTCCTTCCAAAAAGTTCTTTATCATAATTTTTTTCAATACCGCATTTGCCAATTTTGGCAGTAGGCAATCGTAGCGAAAGATTTTCAAAATGCTCAATATCTTCCTTTGTTGGGGAGCCTGTATATCCAATGATATGGGAAAAAATTAAAGAATCGTTATAGTGGCGCTGTAAACTTTTTTCAATATTTATTCCTGGAATCAGCGAAGAAGCAATTCTAAATGCCGATAAATTTTCCCAATTAGTATTTTCCTGTAAAAGAACAGATTTGCTTGCTTTGCTGTTTATTTGCTCTATAACATCCTCCTCTAAATTCACATATTGTGTTAGTCGGTTAACAACATCATCTGAAGATTCAGAGAGATCCAGAATCACTGAATAAGAAGATTTGTTAGTTGCTATTATTTTTTCATTTGTATCCAATATATTCCCTCGCGATGGCAATATTTGTGTTGCAACTATCCTATTTTTATCAGAAAGCAATCTGTATTGTTTTGATTTAAAAATCTGCAAGTAGGCGAGACGAGAAATAACACTTAATCCCAAGACGGTTTTAATTGTGGCAAACATAAAGGCTCTTCTTGTAAAAAGTCTTTTTTCATCAAGCCTTCTGCTCATGATTAATATTATTTGCGTAAAATTAAATCGTTACATTCTAGCAAGTTTCGCATAAGAATATAAACTTCTGCCAAAAAGGGATTGAAATTAAGTGTAAAAGTCTAGCTGTAAAACATTATCTTCTATAAACCCTGCTAGAAGTAGCGTTAGCGAACGATAGTGAGCAGCGTACACTCATACCTTCTCTTTCTTCCTATACACATACTGTATTTTCCTTTTTGGAACAGCAGTAGAGATCCCAATTGAGAAGCGCTTGGTCAAGGTAGAGAGCGAAGCGGACCTTGACCAAGATAGCGAAGCAATTGGTACAATGGAGTTCCTCCAAAAAGGAAAGCATACTGAACATTTAGTTGTCAGTCCCCAGAAAGGAAAAATACTTTGGCAAATTTAGAATGGTTTGTTATGCAAGTTTCATTAGGGCTCCATCTTTCATTTCCAAGGTTCTGTCTCCAAACGAGCTCATATATTTTGTGTTGTGCGTTA
>JAISOC010000067.1 GCA_031275915.1 Holosporales bacterium
TACGAAACTTCGAAAAGGAATAACACAGTTTTTAAATTGTCCATCAGCTAAATTTTTTATAAACTACGAAGTTATCTTGAAAGAAACTTTATGTACTTATGGGAAATATCAAAATACTCAGCAATGAGATCATAGATCAAATAGCAGCAGGAGAGATAGTTGAGGGCCCTTCCTCTGCCCTTAAGGAAATTGTTGAGAATTCCATAGATGCAAATTCCAAAAGCATAGATGTTTTTCTCAAGGACGGGGGTAGATCAAAAATTGTTGTGGAGGATAATGGAGATGGAATGTCCAAAGAGGATCTTGAAATGTGTATCCTTAGACATGCCACCTCTAAGCTCTCTGGAAATAATCTATTTGATATACACAGCTATGGATTCAGGGGAGAGGCCGTTCCTTCCATCGCCTCTGTTAGTGATTTCTCCATCGAATCCAATGGATTTGGTATTTCAGTTAAATTCTCTGAGAAATCAGAGATATTTAAATCGAATATCTCAAGTGGTACCAGAGTTTCTATATCAGATATCTTTCACAATCTTCCCGCAAGATTGAAGTTTTTAAAAACTGAAACTGTTGAGATGAACAAATGCATAGATGTTGTGGAAAATTTTGCTCTAACGAGAACAGATATTAATTTCTCCTTGAGGAATGAGAGTAAACATCTCCTATCATTTAATCAATCCTCAATAGAATCAAGAGCACGTGAAATATATGGAAGTGCTCTCGTAGATAAAGCTGTGTATTTCGAAGAGAATAATGACAAAATATCAATTAAAGGATATCTTTTTCATTCTCATCACAGCAGACATAATTCATATGGAGCTCAAAGACTCTTTGTGAATAATAGGATTGTGAAAAGTAAACTGGTGAATGTAGCCTCTAAAGTTGCATATAGAAATATTATAGATCCAAGAAGATATCCATTAACTCTTTTATACATAGATATTGATCCCTTCTTCATCGATATCAATGTTTCTCCAACAAAATCTGAGATTCGGTTCAGAGACGAGAGCAGTGTGCAAAAATTTATTATTCATGCAATTTCAAAAAATATCTCAGAATTCAACAAGATAGCTCTGGATTTTCCCGTATTTATTCCTCAAAACACAGAAAAAATAGAACCAAAATACATACCAAAAGTACATAGACCTCCCATAGATTTTGGCACAATAAATGTTCCCCAGATAGGAAATGTTCCTCAAATAGAAGTTCCTGAATCCACAAAACAAGAAGAATTCTTTCAATCTTCTCCAGAAAAAGAGAAATTTTTCGGCAGAGCTATAATTCAGCTTTTCGATACATACATTATCTCTCACAATGAAAACACAGGAGATATCTTTATAATCGATCAGCATGCGGTGCATGAAAAGATAACTCTCAATAAAATTCAGGAGCAATTAAATGATGGGAATGCAAAGCACCTTATGCGACCAGAGATAATCAATTTATCTGAGGAACAATTGAATTGGCTCGAAAACAACAAAGAAGGATTGGAAAAACACGGATTTAGACTTGATATCATAAAAAGCAGTGAACGTACGGCCGTTGGTGGCACGACTGCCTCAGTGGTTGAAAATTCTGGGGCAAGTGTTATAGTCAATGCCATTCCTGGAATTATGACAAGTGAAGAGGCTTTCCAATTCGTTATTGATATATCAAACGATAGAAACGATGAATGCGAAATGGAGGAATACATAAGGAACAGATTGGCAGATGTTGCTTGTCACAACAGTATCAGAGCAGGTCGAAAACTCAGTATTCCTGAGATGAATGAGATGCTTGAAGAAATGGAAGAGACCAAAGATGTGTTTCAGTGTAATCATCACAGGCCTTCCTTTTTAAAAATTTCCAGAAGTGATCTTGAAAAAATGTTCGAAAGAAAATAGACTTCCTCAAAGCATTTTGCAAAATATATCAATCTTCATGGCTAATACAGAATCGTCTGGAAATTTCAAAATAGTTGCCAAAAACAGGAGAGCTAAGTTCGATTATGAGATACTTGAGACACATGAAGCAGGTGTTGTTCTGACTGGATCAGAGGTGAAATCAATCAGAAATGGTCGAGTCAGTATCAATGAATCCTTTGTGGGAGGCATGAAGGATTCTGATCAGATCTTTCTTTTTAACGCAGATATAGCGGTATATAAGCAGGCCAGCTATAATAATCATGAGCCAAGAAGGCCAAGGAAGCTCCTTCTTCACAAATCACAAATAAACAAGCTTCTTGGAGCGATTCAGAAAAAGGGACTCACAATAGTGCCACTAACAATGTATTTTAATCACAAAGGATTGCTGAAAATTAGTATTGCCCTCGGAAGAGGCAAAAATGTTGTAGATAAGAGAGAAACGATTAAAACTAGAGATTGGAACCGCCAAAAATTGAAGATTTTAAAAAATCATGGCTAATTATGAAGTCATAGTTCTTCTCGACATTCCCTCAAAATTCACGTACCGTTATGAGGATGATGACCTGCCTCCTGGGCAGCTAGTCATAGTAAGTTTCAGAAACAGAGATACTGCTGGGGTTATATGTGGCAAAAATTCAAATTATGATGGTCGAATTAAGAGCATTTCTTCCATTTTGCCCTATGTAATCAGCGAATCATACGTCCATTTCGCCGAATTTGTTGCAAGATACACAATGAGCACTATCGGAAGCATAATGCGTTTAATAATCCCTTTCTCAGTTGAGAAAATATTAACTCCAGAGAAAAACATAAGGGCAATAGAGGTCCATGAGAAAGCAGATGTAGATCTCAATTCTGATCAAAGAGAGGCAGTGGAAAAAATACAGCAATATAAAAGCAGACCAATCCTGCTCCATGGAGTCACAGGATCTGGGAAAACGGAGGTTTTCTTGGAAATTTTAAAGGGAATGACTCAGGCTTTAATAATGGTTCCGGAAATCTCTCTTTCAAATGAGTTGGCCAAAGATGTGAGCTCCAGACTTGGGATTCCGGTTTATATATGGCATCACTCCGTCTCTCCAATCAAGAAGAGAGATATTTGGAAAAAAGCTGTAAATGGAGAAAAAATGATAATTGTTGGAGCTAGATCCTCTCTTTTTATTCCTTTTTCCAAGTTAGAAGGTATAGTTATTGACGAAGAGCAAGATAGCTCTTTTAAACAATCAGAAGGGATCACATACAACGCAAGAGACATGGGAATATATCTTGGACACACCATAGATATTCCGGTCATTCTTTCATCGGCCACTCCCTCAATCGAAACGTATAGTAATGCCATCTCTGGCAAATATGAGTATGTTTCTCTCAAAAATCGCTACTTTGAAAATGCAAAATTTCCAGAGGTTTATGTGGATGACATCAGAAAGCAGACCTTAATGGGAGGAGTTCTTAGCCAACATTCCATACAGATCATCAAAAGATGTTTGGAGGATGGCAAACAAGCTCTCATTTTTATAAACAGGAGGGGACATACCCCCAAAATTCTTTGCAATTCCTGTGGGGGAAAAATCACCTGTCCCTCATGCGACACATGGCTCTGCTATCACATGGCTGATGACTCTATGTTGTGTCACTACTGTGGTTATAAAATAAAAAAGATTACAAGATGCCCAAAATGTCACAAGGAAACACTTGTTGGCATAGGAATTGGCATTGAAAAAGCTTCGAAAGAGATAGGGAAGATATTTTCAGAATCCAGAATACTGAGCCTATCCAGCGATAACATGAACACTCCAAATAAAATCTCAAAATCCATAAAAATGATTAAAAATCATGAGGTTGACATAATAATAGGAACCCAAATCATAGCAAAAGGGCACAACTTTATGAATTTGAACACTATTGTTGTGACCTGTATTGACTCTATGTTGTATGGAGAAGATTTCAGATCAACTGAAAAGGCATTTCAAATTATTCATCAAGTTGCAGGGAGAGCAGGCCGTTCTGAGCATTCAGGAGATAACGCATGTGTCATCTTCCAAACATATAATCCAGATGACAGATTACTTGAACTTTTATCCTCCAATGATATGAAAAGTTTCTATGATTTGGAGATTAGCAATAGAAAACTGACAAAAATGCCGCCATTCGGAAGAATTATATCTGTTCTCATCTCTTCGCATGACAAAAATAAACTCGATTCTTTTGCAAAAGAATTTCTTAAAAATGCTCCATCAGACAGGAATATTAAGGTTATGGGACCAATAACCCCAAATGTGTTTCGGTTGAGAAACCAATATAGATTAAAATTTATGATATTAAGCAGATGTATGGCACAAGAATATGTATCCAAGTGGCTTAAATCTGCGAAAATTTCCAAAGACGTTAGAGTAGCTGTGGATGTTGATCCGTATGAGTTCGGATAAACATACACATTTCAATGTAGCGTAATAAGCGAAAAGTGGCACTATCTCTTAGAGAATTGGAATCTGCGTCTGGCTTTTCTGTGACCGTATTTTTTTCTCTCAACTATTCTGGAATCTCTCGTTAGAAATCCACTTTTTTTCAAGATCGAAAAGAGATCAGGTTCATATAAAGCCAAGGCTTTACTTATTCCATAAAGCAGAGCTCCAGCCTGCCCAGATAACCCTCCCCCACTTACAGTACAAAAAACGTCGTACTGTTCACTTCTACCAGCACATACAAACGGCTGGTTAATTACCATCTTAAGAATTGGCCTTGTGAAATATAGAGCTTGATCCAAGCCATTTACCATAATTTTCCCAGATCCTGGCTTAATCCAGACTCTAGCCACTGAACTTTTTCTTTTACCTGTCGCGTACGAGCGACCAAAAGCATCCAATTTTTGCTCTCTCTTGGGAGCAGAATCCACAATGATCTCTGCTTGAGGCAGTACAGTCTCTTCTAAAACGCTGGTAGTTGTCACTGTTTTGATCTCCTTTTGTTCTTTGCATTTAACATACCTAAATCTAAAAGCTCTGGATTTTGAGCTTCATGCGGATGTTCGCTTCCCTTATATACCTTCAGTTTTCTCAAGATACCAGACCTTAAAGGTCCCTTGGGAATCATTCTCTTAACTGCATTATGAATAACTTTATCAGGAAGAGGCTCTGCAAGAAGATCCTTCATATTGCGCTTCTTTATACCCCCAGGATATCCTGTGTGCCAGTAGAAAAATTTTTCTTCTGCTTTTTTGCCAGTTAACCATACTTTCTCTGCATTGATGACGACAATATTGTCTCCGCAATCCGCATTCGGAGAATAACAGACCTTATTTTTTCCCCTAAGAATATTGGCAAGGACAACAGCAAGCCTACCGAGGACTAACCCATCAGCATCTATCAATAACCATTTTCTTTGCACATCAACAGCCCTTACAAAAGCCGTACTCATTACCCAACTCGCATGCATAAATTAAACGAAAATACCTATTGATTGTATACAAAATCAATCACTTGATCAAGAGAAGAGAGAGAAATGTATAAGTTCATAAGATATGAGACAAAATCTTGGGGTGTAGAGTAAATATCTACATAAAAAGGTCTACTTATAGAATGAATTGTATCAATACTTATTCTAGAGACCTTTTTTGTCTCACATGTGTTTGTTGACCTTGGTCACTATAAACACTGTCAGAGGTAGCGTTAGCGAACGATAGTGAGCAAGCGTACCCCAACCCCAGTATTTTCCTTTTTGGAACGATATGTAACCTTTGTTCTTCTGATAATTTGTGCGTTGTTCCGGTGCTCGAATCCTCATGTACTATCTGTACACTCCGGTTCTGTGCTCCGTATACTCCTTCAAATTTTCCAGAAGTATTTGGTTCCATTAAGAACTCCTGCGAAGTGATCCTTGACAGACAAACGGAAGTAATCTGGTACAATGGAGTTCCTCCGAAAAGGGAAGCATACTGAACATTTAGTTGTCAGTCCCTTTTTTTAACATCTATTTCGCTTTTTCTATAGACATAACTGCGTTTCTTGTTGCTGCGTATTTATCTATTGATGTTTTTTCGAGGTCATTCATTATATCCAGGAGAGAAGCTCTTGTTGCCAATTTATCTGTTGCCCACATAATTTGCCTAATTTTCTCTCTAGTGGATTTTTTATACTTTTTGAGAGACAATTCAGCAGCTGGACTAAATGGCATTTCGAATGCACTTCCAATTGTTCCTCTGAAGCTAGAGGGACCAAGAATTGGAAGAACTATATAAGGGCCTGTACCAGCTCCCCATTTTCTGAGAGTATCTTCAAAAGAAGTGTTTTTTGTGGTTAATCCAATGGTTTTTGCAACATCACAAATTCCAAAGAACCCGAAAACTAAATTGAAAACGAATCTAAAAACAGTTTTAACTGCTTGTTCTCCCTCTCCCTGTAATACAAAGTTTATAAATCTAACTGGAGCGAATACTGTACCTATCATGTTTTCAATAGCACACTGAGTCCAATACGGAAGAATATGTTTGTATGCACTCGCAAGTGGCACAAAGAAAACCTTGTCAACTGCATCATTTATGGAGAACATCAATCTATTAAACGGCTCCAATGGATCATATTCTGCATCAAGCTCATCTTGCTCAAACAGAGGAGTTTCATCATCATCGTCTATACCAATTTCCTGAGATAATTCCCCATAGCAACTGAACACACAAAAGCAAAAAATCGAGAAAAATTTACGCATCAGTCATACTTATCAACAAGATCTTTAATTTTTTTTACAAAATCGAAAACTTTTGGGTTATTGGATTTATCATTTCCCTCAGTTTCGAATTCGTTAAACAAATTTTTTTGTTTTCTTGATAAAGAAACAGGAGTTTCCACAACAACTTCCACTATCATATCTCCCCTATTATTAGATCTTATCATCGACATTCCTTTTGATCTAACCCTAAATTGATGACCAGTTTGAGTTCCGTGAGGAATCTTTATAGTATGCACAGAACCATCTATAGTTGGAACTTTTATTTCTCCTCCAATTGAAGCAGTGACGATACTGATTGGCACATTTATATAAATATCTGAATCATGTCTTTTAAAAAGCTCATGAGGTTTAACTATTACAAAAACGTATAGATCTCCGGATGGAGCACCCTTAAATCCAGCTTCTCCTTCTCCAGGTATTCTCACCCTGCTGTCTGAATCAACTCCAGCTGGGATTGAAACCTCCAAATTTTTTTCTCCTTTTATTCTACCACTTCCGGAACACTTTTGGCATGGATTAGAGAGAATACTTCCTGTCCCTCCGCATGTTGAGCAGGTTCTTTCTAGTGTTACAAAACCGTGCTGTTGTCTAATACTGCCTCTTCCTCCACATGTTGGACAGACACTTGGCCTTGAATTTTCTTCAGAACCAGAGCCGTGACACCTGTCGCAAACTATGAAAGTTGTAAATTTCAGATTAACAGTCTTTCCACGAAATGCTTCCTCAAGAGTAATTGAGAGATCATATCTTATATCGGATCCAGGCTGTTGTTGAGAATTACGAGTTCTGAAAGAATTTTCCTTGAACATTTCCTCAAAAATATCAGAAAAACTAGAAAATCCTTCTGCAAAATCAAATCCTTCATGGTGAAAACCAGAACTACCAAATCCACCAGATCCTCCTCCATTGCGAGAGGCTTGATGCCCATATCTATCATAAGCAGCTCTCTTCTGGGAATCTTTCAGAGTTTCATATGCAGACGTAGCTTCTTTGAACTTTTCCTCAGCCTCCTTGTTGCCAGGATTTTTATCAGGATGATATTTAACAGCAAGCTTCCTATACGCCTTTTTTATATCATCTTCTGAGGCATTCTTTGAAACTCCCAGTATAGAATAGTAATCTTGCTCTACCATCGTGTCTTTATCTTTCACCTCTTAGATGTAAAATTGTAGCAAATATTGCCGTTACTTTGTCAAGTTACGTAGAACACTTGTGCAAACGTAACATGATTATTATCATTCTGCTGCCTCATTTTTAGATGAAGGTTTTTCATTGTTATCTTCGCGACAATCCGAAGATACTTCCATTGTTATCGTTGTTCCGTCTTGCTTAGTTATAGTTACCTCATTTTCTGTAACAACATCTATTGAAAAGCCATCGTATTGACCTGCTTGATAGTATGGAACTCCATTTATCCATATTGTCCAGTGCAATTCATCCACATACATTATTCCAGAAACATCCAAACTCTGTGCATTTTGTGAATGTTTTTGTGATTTTTTCACTTTATCAACAAATTCTCTCATTTTTTTAGATTCTTCCTCATTCATGAAAAAAGAGGCATAACATGTTGTTGAAAATACTGTTATAACAGCAACAATTAGTTTCTGTAATACAAATCGCATGACAATACAGCCTTTATAGATGGAGACTTTAAATTAATTTTTGAAATTCTTGATATATTGATATTTTTAAAGTTTATAAAGCCCGGAGATAATTCACTTATTTTTTTAATCATTTCAAAAACATAACAATCATGCCACGAAAAAATTTCGATTTTATATCTATCTATTTTTATTCCATTGCTTGACAACTGATGCAATTTTTCATATTTGGAGATTTCCATTTTATATTTCTTGGCATGATTATCTATTAAATCACGAAAATTTTCAGAGATCTTATCGGAATCTTTAAGATGGTGTTTCTGTATGAATGTAATTCTGTTTACACTTAAAGATTTTATGTATTCAGCTATTGGGAACAAATTTTCGCATTGTTCCCCCAAACAATTTACATATCCATTTAGGAAGGAGACAGTTATGAAGCAAAAAACTATGCATATACATTCCAAAGGAAAGACTTTACAATATTGCCAACTAATATCTAATATTTTTTTAACATGGAGTTCCACTACAAATTATTCCTTTGTCGGAGACTGATACCTTAAACTTATAGTTATTGGCAACAAAATCTTTGGTATATTCACGATCTATAAGACTGTCTAGCAATTTTATTTTTATAAATAACTGATTATTTTTTGTAGATATATCAGCATCTGAAATATTGGCATTTTCTGTATTTCTTAAAATATTTGATATCAAATCCGAATAGTCAATTTGTTTAATGTCCACTCCTTTTATGTTTTCCCACAGTTTCATCTCAGATACTACAACTTCAGGCACTGAATTTTTAATTTCTTCAAAATTGAGAATTTTCCCATTTAACAGAATTAATTCTGATATCTGAAAAACTAAATATACAGCAAGACAGCCACTAACTATCCTAAGTATTGTCTTAACAATTTTTCTGTTTTCATCAAGTATAGGAGCAATATTTTCTGGCAATACACTGGAAACAAAATACATTGTTGAAGATAATTTTTTTGTTAGAGTGGCAATTGTTTCTTCATTTATGCAATACACTGCTATATCATCCAGCTTCAAGTTTGTCTTTTCAGACACGTATTGTACTGTGTTTTTTACTTCTTCTTCGGAAAAATGAGATTTCTCAAAATGTCTATTACATAAAATGGAAACTTCTCCGATCACTGCAGTTATATCTACATACTCATTTGTTGTTATTACAAACATAGAACATTTAAATTTGCCAGTATCTTCAGGAAAGGTGGAAAAATAATTGTTAATGATCCAAAAAGGCCAGCATGAAATGGAATTTATACGAAGACCAATTTCTGATAATTTTTTTACAGTAGATCCTGCAAAATCACTAATGTTAACGTCACACACCTCAATGGATTTCTTTCTCTTCACGAAGAAAGCGGTGTTGCAATCTGATTTGCGTAAAATATTTTTCAGCTCCGGGTTGCTCATATCGCAAGATGTTATGTTTCTAAAATTCAAATCTTCTAAGAACACAATGTCTACTGGGACTTTGAGATTTATTGATAGGTAATTGTACAGTTCATTGATACTATTTTTATCATAGTTATTGGTATATACGATTGCATCATTGGCTATTTTCCTTACTTGCACCTGAGAAAATGACATAAATATTTGAATTAGAGAGTTATTTTCAAAATTTCTGTTAATACACAGCAGTAAGTTTTTCATGACACTCTCGAAAGATTTTCATTACGCATACATGTTCAAACAAAAATAGTAAAAAAAGTCTTAAGATTTTTAAATCATTTGAAAAAAGATTGAAAATTATAAAAAAATATCAATTATTCTGATTTGTTTCCCAAAATTCTGATTTTTTCCCAAAGATTTATTTCCCAAATATGTCTCCCACTGGCAATTGCTCCAGAAGTTACACACAAAAAAAAAGACGCTGCAACCACAAACATTTTTTCATAACAAAATCCAGAAAAAAGTAACATAATTACAGCGTCCCAAGTACACGCACCTCTCTTCGTTGAGCTTTTATTTCTCTTTCAAAAGCTCCTCGATTTTTCTATTCATCTCTTCAAGTTTTTGGTACAGCTTACCTATTTCTCCACGCTTATCTTGCGCAATTCCAAAACTAACACCATTATCACACCTGTCGAACTGCTACTTCGGTGCAAATTCTTGATTATCAGCAGAAGAGGAACTGCTACTTCCTTATGTTTTATCCAGTTATCTTTAAATAAATACTGATGGCTTTAACAAAAATTTAACTTTTATTTGATAGACTCATTACGTGTAGATAAGAAAATTTAAGGTATAAAAATGCGTAAATTAATTTTGTTTTCAATAATTGGAGCTTCGTTTTTGCATTCTGTGGGATTCTGTGATCCTACAGCGAAAATAGAAAATAGGACAGCCGACAAACCATCAAGCGA
>JAISOC010000005.1 GCA_031275915.1 Holosporales bacterium
TATCATAAATAATGAAGAATTAGTTATGGAGATATCCAACCCGAATAGATTCAGTGGTAAAATCGTGTGAATTTCAAATGAAGACAAAGGATCAATCACTATTTACTCCGTTTTTAATACCTCACTAACATAACATTATAACATAAAAACTGATGAAACGATTGCACAAGGTGTTACCACATGGCCAAATCCAAAATAGCATTTTATGAAAAACCTTATCAGTATTTTCGGTGGTGTTTTACAATATTATCATTTGGTATATCAGTTTTGGAATATTTTGATTGATCAGTCAGCAGGCTTTAATAAATGGGATAACTGAGTATGTTCCAGATGCAAATATAGATCTCATAAAGAAAGCCTATGTTTTTGCTCTGGAGTACCACGGAACACAACTCAGAGACTCTGGAGATCCTTTCGTTTCTCATCCTCTTGAGGTTGCCTCTATGCTGATTGCTTTAAAAATGGATGTAACAACTGTTATTGCTGGATTGTTACACGATACTGTTGAAGATACTTCTGCGACCATATCACAAATAAAAGACATTTTTGGAAATGATGTAGCAAAAATTGTAAATGGTGTTACTAAATTATCTCAATTGGAAACTTCTTCTATTACAGAAAAACAAACTGAAAATTTTAAAAAATTGCTGATTTCAGCAGCAGCTGACATAAGAGTTCTGATAATTAAATTAATCGACAGATTACACAACATGAGAACTCTTAGGCATAGACCAGAGCCAAAAAGACAAAAAGTGGCAAAGGAAACTCTAGATGTCTATGCTCCATTAGCAGAAAGAATAGGAATATCAACAATCAAAGATGAATTACAAGATATTGCTTTTATGGAACTTTACCCAAGTATGTATAACTCAATAATGGAGAAACTTAAAGATTTATATGAACATTCTTCTCATGTTGTGGAAACTATTTCCTCTAAAATTGAAGAATTAGCTTCTGAACTTGGAATACAGGGAGCTGTAATAGGAGGAAGACTTAAAACCCCGTATTCCATATGGCAAAAAATGAGCAAAAGAAACATATCATTTGAACAACTTTCTGATATTATGGCGTTCAGGATTGTTGTGGATACAGTTCCGCAGTGCTATCAGATGCTTGGGATTTTGCATAGAAATTATGTAGTCATTCCTGGAAGATTCAGAGATTACATAAGTACTCCCAAAAGCAATCGTTATCAATCACTACACACAAGTGTGATAGGTCCTCTTGATAGACGCATAGAAGTTCAAATAAGGACAAAAGAAATGCACAGAATAGCGGAATATGGAATAGCAGCTCACTGGAATTATAAGGAGTCTTCAGAATTTAATATCTCAAAGAAGAAAAATTATAAATGGTTAAGGAACATGGTTGAAATTCTAGATGGATCTTCCGGTCTTGATGAATTTCTTGAGAATTCCAAAAATGAAATGCTATCTGGACAAATATTTTGTATTTCTCCAAAGGGAAAGATAATAGTTCTTCCTAAGGGAGCAACTGTTTTGGATTTTGCCTATACAATACACTCAGAGGTTGGCAATCATGCAATTGGAGCTAAGGTCAATGGAGCAGATTCTCAATTGGAAACAACCCTGTTAAATGGAGACCAAGTTGAAATAATAACTGATCAAAACAGCTTTCCCAAATATTCATGGTATAACCATATAGTGACAATAAAGGCAAAGACTCATATCAGAAAAGCTATTGAAGAAACGCATACGAAAGAAATCTCATCAAGAGGGGAAAATATGATGAGAAAATTTATAAGAGAAAGTAATTTATCAATTTCCGAGGAGGATTATGAAAAAATAATGGGCTCTCTGCAATATCAAACTAAAGATCAGATATATCATGCAGTTGGAGTAGAAAAGAAAACCCCAAGAGAACTTATGCAACTCTGTCAGGTGTTCACTAACAGCAAAGAACAAAATAATAAATCTGTTATGAACAGCCTCATAGATGTTTCACCTGAAGTGATAATACTTCCAACTAATTGTTGCTTCCCCGTTCCTGGAGATAAAATAGTTGGTATACAGCTGAATGAGGAAAGCGGAATTGAAATACACTCTAGCGAATGCGCAATTATGAAAACAAAAGCATCGAGTGGTCTATATAAAATCACTAAATTGCACTGGAGAAAGGAGGCATTTAATTCTTCTGTTAAACATTTGGCAAGGTTATCGATTACGATTAAAAATCATACAGGGTATTTATCTCAAATATTAACAATAATAGAACAAGAGGAAGGAAATATACTTAATGTTAAAAATAATGAGAAATCTGATAATACAATTGAAATAGTTATAGAAGTGTATGTTAAAAATTTATCGCATTTAAGGCATATAAACGCAGCCATTAGAAATTGCAATTTTATAATCAAAGTTGAAAGAAGCTGATTTTCATCAGGGCCTTAACATAACATAAAATTTTTATAAGATTGTTTTGAAAAATATCAACAATCGAATATACTCGGTTTATGCCGTTTTTCGTCGAATTGATTATGAGAACAATTTTATGTCATGCCATAGTGCTTATTCTTAGTTGCAGCTTAAGAGCAAATGCTTCTGAATTCCCTCTCAGTCCCACTGCTAGAGATAACAAGATTGATTTAGTTCGCTGGTACAACACAAGTTTCTGGATTACTACCAGTGACACAGGCTCCTACGAGTTGCTTAGAACAATTACCAATTGCAATACACTTTCCGAATCATTTAACGAATCTACATTAGAGAATTTGCAGACTGTGATGAATGCTGCTCTCAAAACGCCTATGTTTTCTGAGCAAAAATCAAAGCAAAATAACAAGTATCAGAAGAAGAATTTGAGTAAAAAGAAAAATATAAAAAGAGGAGTCAAGAAAGAGTGCAACAAAGATACTCCAAGTTATCAGAGAAAACAGTGTAAAAAGTAGTTACTTTTTGCACATTCTGCATTGAGACTAACTTAAGTACTACCAGCTGATAGACATACTCATAAGAGTTGCTGTCAATCCTGTTGCTAATGAGCCAGCTATGAATGATTTAACACTAAGAGAGGGAATATCGCTCCTTGAGGGACACATTGCAGAAAGTCCCCCAACTGTCATGCCTATACACGCAAAATTGCCAAAGTTTGTTATAGCATATATAGTTGTAATTATTCCCTCTTTGCTCATATTGGATTTCGCCATATCAAAAAACGCTATTATCTCGTTTAAAACAAATTTCGTTCCTATTATCTCGGAGGCAGCTGAAATATCTGCATTTGGAGTTCCCAATAACCATGCAAAAGGATACATAATTACTCCAAAAATTTTCTGCAAAGTTAATGAGGAACCAGCAACATTAGGCAGCATTTCGAGCATATAATTTACAAGAGCTATAAGGGCAACCATCCCAATTAATGATCCAACTATTGCCCACCACACGAAAGCTCCATCGCTCGTACCCTTGCTCACAGCACTCATAAAATCCGGATATATATTTTCAGATGCTATAGAGACATTCTCATCAACAGAATTACCAAGACTTGGCATCATAATTATACAAATAATTAAGGTTGAAACTATTCCAATAACACTTGAAATAACTATGTGTGTCATAGCATCAGGACAGATATTGGATATTGCAGAGGCGTAAATGGGCATAACAGAAGCAGAGGCAGTTGAAAAAGCGAGTGACATTATCACAAACATTTCAGATTTAGAGATAGAAGCAAGATGATTTTTAATCAAAAGAGGAGCCTCAAACTGCCCTAAAAATATCTTAGAGGCACTAACCATGCCTATTATGTTTCTGACTCCAAAAACTTTTTTAAATAAATAACCTATGCTTTTGGCCAAATATGGGATAATTCTTAAGTATGTCAAAATAGCAGACAGAACACTCACAAGAATAATGGTTGGCAATGTTTGAAGAGCGAAGACAAAGGTACTCGTTCCCTCCTTCATATCAAACGGTAGCTCTCCTCCTCCAACATATCCAAAAACGAACTTTGTACCTTCAAGAGTTGCGTCTCTAAGTTTCATAACCCCATTTGCTATGCTCTCTAGCCCTTTGATAACCACAGGAACATTTGTCATCAAAAACACCAAAAAAATTTGTAATATTATCCCGAATGTTATTGGCTTCCAGTGCTTTTTTATAAGTTCTGTTTTTTCAGAAGACAAAAAATACGCAATGGCAATGAAAGAAAAATACCCAATTATTTGACGAACCATACGAAACACCATATTGGCTTACCCATTTGGCCGGTAGAATAGCATTTTTTCACGTGCTGGTGCATAAACAATTCTCTTAACATACCTCCAGGAAGAGTGTAATAATATACATAAAGGAAAGGATTATCTATTCAAAAAGGGGAGGAAGTAATGAAGAAGTTACTATTAAGTATTGCTATAATAATGGGGGGGGGGGGGGGCGCGACTTATT
>JAISOC010000103.1 GCA_031275915.1 Holosporales bacterium
ATTTAGTTGTCAGTTCCCTACTTCTGACAGTGTTTATATCAAAAAGGCGTCTGTTCTCGGTATTGATTCACAAAATGCGGTGTTTGTGTTACTATCAGCGTGTTTTATCGTGAGGCAAAACACTTGTTTAGTATCGAGCGTTACAACAAATTCATTCTCTTTATACTAGGGACAGGAACTTTAGTGTTTGGGGTATGCACTTACTTCATCCTTACTTCAGAAAACGATTTTATGAAATCAAAATTGCTGTTTTATTTTTTATATGCAGATATTTTTCTTCTGCTTTTGTTGATTTATATAACAGTCAATCGAGTTATACTAATATTCAAAATTAAAAACAAAAATAAAGTTAAAGGTAGCAGATTTCAAAAACAAATTATCTCGATATTTACATGTGTGACTATCGTTCCTGCCACCTGTGTTTTCTTATTTGCTGTATTATTTTTTAATATGGGGGTTGAATCACTTTTCAAAGCTCCAGTTAAGGCAGTAATTGAAGATGCCAACAAAGTTGCTGACATTTACATACAAGAAACACGCAATGCCCTGGAAAATTATGCATACGGTGTCGGGATGCAACTGAAGGGCGTTATGGAAGATATAATGATTACTCCTAAAAATATAGAGGAAGTGTTAAGTAATGAAACTTCAGGACTTGGTATTGATGCAGTTGTTTTTCAAATAATCAGAGGAATGGACAGAGTCATTTTGGCAAAATCTCCTTTTACATTATCTCTGCAATTTGAGGAATTGCCAGGAAGTGTATACACTCTTGATGATGGAGATGTTATATCGTGGGAATCCAAACAGTCTGCTATTGCAGTCGAAGCCATTAACAGGGACAATGGTATATACCTCATTGTTTCAAAAAATATAGATCCAAAAATCTTGGCTCATAAGCATAAAATAAAAGATGCAGTATATGCATATACGTCTATGGCTTCTCAAAGAACCGGCTTAAAAATAACATTTATGACTTTCTTTTCTTGTGTTATAGCTCTATTGTTGGCAATTGTTGTTTTAATAGGTGTTCTGTTTGCGAATAGGGTTATGCGTCCAGTTAATAAATTAATATTTGCTGCCAAAAATATAAGTCTAGGGGATTATAATTCTCCAATAGAAGCTCCGAGATTTAAGAATGAACTTGATATACTTATATCGTCCTTCAATATAATGATCGCAAAACTAAAGGAACAGAGAAATGCTCTAGCAATATCCAATAGGCAAAACGCTTGGAGAGATATAGCCAGGAAAATAGCTCATGAAATAAAAAATCCACTTACTCCAATACAATTGTCCGCAGAAAGATTGAAGAGGAAGTATAGCGATGAAATAAAGACGGATAAAGAAATTTTCATAACGTGTATTGACACTATAATAAGGCAGGTACGTTGTATAGGATCTTTAGTCAAGGAATTTTCCGATTTTGCAAGAATGCCGGCTCCAAAGCTCGAGGACACTGATATTGTTTCTATCATAAAGGAAACCGTTTTTATACAAAGTAGTTCTCATAGAAATATAAATTTTCATATATCATTGAACGGAAATGAGGTATGTACTCATAATGTTGATTCTTCCCAGATGAATCAAGTAATGATGAATTTGCTGCAAAATTCTATAAATGCAATTGAAGAGAGCAAAAAATATGGCAATATATGTATTAGTTTACGCAAACGCGAGGATAGTCTTAGTATAGTTGTTGAGGACGATGGGCCAGGATTTTCACAATATGCATTGGAGCACGCTCTTGATCCGTATTATACTACAAGAGAATCTGGAAATGGCCTTGGATTGGCTATTGTTTATAAAATAGTTTTGGAGCATGGAGGGCAGGTGTATTTGAGTAATTCTGAGAAATTTAAGGGAGCTTCAGTTGAGGTGAGTTTATAGATTATGGCATTTGATATTTTAATTGTTGATGATGAAAAAGACATATTGAATTTAGTTTCTGGCATTCTTAGTGATGAAGGATATACCACAAGAACAGCCAGTTGCTGTGTTGAAGCTATAGAGGATATTTGCAGAATGGAGCCACATCTTGTGATATTGGATGTATGGCTCGGCGACGGAGATAAAGATGGTCTCAGATTATTGGATCTTATTAAAAAAGAGCATAGATTTGTGCCGGTCATTATGATGAGTGGGCACGGTACCATAGAGACTGCTGTCAGCTCTATTAAACAAGGGGCCTATGATTTTATAGAGAAACCGTTTGATTCTAATAGGCTTATCCTTTCTGTTGTAAAGGCCATAGAGGCAGCTAAATTAAAAAAAGAGAATGAAGAATTAAAAATTAAAGCCAGAATTAATGAATCAATAATAGGAGAGTCTGTTGCTACGAACGCATTGAGAAAAGAGATTGCAAAAATAGCTGGTATGAACGGAAGATGCTTGATACTTGGGCCAATTGGTTCAGATAAAGAGGGAGTAGCTCGAGAAATTTTTAGGTTGTCTGATAATTATAATCTTTCGTTTGTTGCTGTTAATTGTCAATTTAACAATC
Source organism: Holosporales bacterium (assembly GCA_031275915.1). Taxonomy (GTDB): domain Bacteria; phylum Pseudomonadota; class Alphaproteobacteria; order RUG11792; family RUG11792; genus JAISOC01. Next base: position 2,504 of record JAISOC010000103.1, read on the forward strand.
AAACTCAGCTGGAAATTGACCTTTTTGGGGCAGAAATTAACAATGATTCTGAAAAACAGACCAAAGTTGGAATAATAGAAAAAGCAGCTGGAGGGACTTTATACCTTGAGGAGGTGACTTCTTTGTCCAGCCATTTACAGATGAAACTTCTGAAAATGTTGAAGGAAGGGTTTTTTTCAAGAGTCGGAAGTCAATTGAAGATTCCTTTTAAGTCCAAAATTATTAGCAGTTATAGCGTTGATAATGAATTGTTTAACAGCGAACTCCATTATAGGTTAAGTGCAAATGTAATAAAGGTAACTCCATTGTCAACCAGGCAAGAAGACGTGGGTGTGCTTTTGAACCACTATATGGAACAATCAGCCAAGGCCCATAACATTCAACCTAAAAAGTTCACAAATGAAGCTATGGCAATATTAAAGTCGTATTATTGGCCGGGAGACGTTATGCAACTCAGAAATCTTGTGGATTGGGTACTCGTCGCCAATAACTCCAGTGGTATGATAGTAGGCATTGAGGATCTTCCGAGAGAAATAATAGAAGGAAAGTCAGCAAACGGCAATAGTAACGTCCAATTTATGTCTGTTGTTTCTAGTATGTCTATTAAAGAGGCCAGAGAAACGTTTGAAAGAGAATATTTTTCGGAGCAATTGCGCAGATTTGCTGGTAATGTATCAAAAACTTCAAAATTTATAGGGATGGAACGATCAGCTCTGCATAGAAAGTTGAGGTCTTTGAATATACATGACGTAAAGTAGGAAGAGGAAAGCGTGG
>JAISOC010000055.1 GCA_031275915.1 Holosporales bacterium
TCTCCTTCAGAAGAATCACTATCTTCATTTGGAGAAGCAGGTGCACTTTCGTCTTGTTTTTTTTCTATATAATTATCACATCCGTATTCAAGCTGGTTGGATGGCTCTATCTTACTTTCATCAATATCAATTGCCACATTTTCTGCATCTTGAGAAGAAGAAACAGCAGCACTGGCACAACAGCCCACCACCATCAAGAACACCAACGATACCCTGTTCATCATTCACCTCACTAAATTACACACGCACCTGGGCATTATACTACAACACTCCTATCATTTTCACAATACGTATAATATCTTTTGTTCGTTCCTGAATATTTGCCCAATTATTTGTAATTATTAATTTTTGATCTGGTCTGATCTTTATAGTCTCCTGGTTCTTATTCACAAAATTTATTAATTCCTCAGGATTATTACATGTGTTGTTATAAAAAGATATTAGGACTCCATTCTTCCCAACATCTATTTTTTCTATATTTGCTCTCATGCAAAGCAATTTGATCCTTATAAGGGTTAGCAGATTTTTCAATTCTTTTGGAGGAGGTCCAAACCTATCTGCCAGTTCCAATTCTATACCTTCTATTTCGGATGTAGTTTTGAGATCTCCTATGCGCCTATACATGCTCATCCTCAAATTATTGGATTCTATGTATGAAATAGGAATCATAACTGGAATGCCTATATTGATTTGTGGAGATATATCCTTATATTTGTCCTTCATAAGCAGGGCGCATTCAAGCATGTTTTGATACAATTCAGCTCCTATCTCTTTTATATATCCGGATTGCTCTTCTCCAACTATGTTACCAGCTCCCCTTATATCCAAATCGTGGCTGGCAAGTGTAAATCCAGATCCAAGGGCCCCTAATTCTTGTATTGCCTGCAGTCTTTTCTCTGCCTCCTTTGTTAATTTTTGAGATGTTAGTTTCTGAGAGGGGGGAAGCATCATGTATGCATACCCCTGTATATTTGATTTTCTTCCAACTCTGCCTCGTAATTGATATAACTGAGATAATCCAAACATATCTGCTCTGTGTATTATTATTGTGTTGGCGTTTTGTATATCTATTCCTGAATCTATTATATTTGTTGAAACCAATATATTTATTTTATTGTCACAGAATTCATCTATTGTTTCCTCCATTTCGCGGCTCTTGCCATGTATTGTTTTTATAATTGCATCTGGAACAATTTTTGAAACTTTCTCAAAGAGATCATTCAGAAATTCCACTCTTGGAGAGACAACGAAGATCTGGCCTTTTCTATCAAGTTCTCTGTGAATAGCAGATTTTAGAACATCAGCATTCCATTCCATAACATATGTTTTCACTGGAAGCCTATCTGGAGGAGGGGAGGCTATAACACTTATGTCAACTATTCCAGATATAGACATTTGGAGAGTCCTTGGAATGGGGGTAGCTGTCATTGCAAGCACATGAATATTATTCTTTACAGATTTAATGAATTCTTTTTGTTTAACTCCAAAATGCTGTTCTTCATCTATAATTAACATTCCTATATTTGAGAAATTTATTTTGTTGGAAAGTATAGAATGAGTAGCAATTATAATGCATGGAACTCTAGAATTGATTTTCTCTATGCTGTTTTTCATATTTGAAGAATTTACAAATCTGGAAAGTTGAAGAATTTCTATGCCTGTATCCTCAAATCTTTTTGAAAAATTTTTGAAGTGTTGACTGACAAGAATCGTTGTTGGGGCCAGGAGTATCACCTGCCTTCCACTTGAAGCCATTATAAAAGATGCTCTGAGTGCTACCTCAGTTTTTCCAAATCCAACATCTCCGCATATCAGCCTGTCACTGGGAATAGATCCTTCTAAGTCATTTATCACATCGTTTATTGCAGAAATTTGGTCATCTGTCTCCATATATGGGAATTTCTGGCAGAATTTTTCATATTTTTCGTGATCTATTTCTATGGGATCTATTTTCTGAATTTTCCTTTGAGCAGCTATTTTTAAGAGATTATCTGCAACAATTAATAGCTTTTTCCTGATTTTTTCGCGTTTGGTTTCCCAGGAGGAGCTTCCCAATTTATTCAGTTCAACATCTTGATTATCGGATCCATATCTGCTTACTAAATCTATGTTTTCCACGGGAACAAACAGCTTATCTCCGCCCTTGTATAGGAGTTGCAGAAAATCGTGATCAGATCCATCTATATTCATAGTGGATAAACCTTCAAACATAGCTACTCCATGTTTTTTATGAACCACATAATTTCCGGGTCTCATATTCGAATAATTTTTGAAAATCTTTTTCTTTGATGTTTTTTGAGAGGATTTTAAAAATTGTCCAAAGATCTGTTTTTCTGTGTAAAAAGCGACAGTGTTATCTTTTACAAATCCATCCTTTACAAATCCCTCTTTCAAATCCATTTGAACCACGGAGATTCCGTAGTTTGCCTCTTCAGTTGACTCAATCACAAAAAGTTCAACAAGATCAGATAAAATGTCAGAAATTATGTGAATGGCTCCCTTTGAACCAGCTGCCACAATGGATTTTTTGTATTTTTGGGTATCTTTTATAAAATTCTTTAGGCTCTCCTCTGTTCGTATTTTTCCTGAAAAATTGTTTGTTTTTGCAAAATTCTCTCCATCTATTTCAAAGGGGAGTAATTTAATGTAGTCGTCTTCCGATATTTGGTCTAGATTGATGTGAGAAAGAAATACGGTATCGTCATTTATATAATCAAAAAATGATGAAGATCCCGGAATTTCCTGAGCCTTTGTTATGATGATTTGATCATATTTCTTGGCGGATTGCTGAGTTTCAGGAGAGAAGCTCTTTATGCTTTCAACAGTATCTCCGAAAAAATCTAATCTAAAGGGGGTATCATAGGTAACTGGGAAAATGTCTATAATTCCTCCCCTAAGAGAATATTGCCCTGGAAATTCAGTGAGATCTGCTTTAATGTATCCGAATTCTTGGAGTTTTTTGTTCAGATTTATAAATTTTGTTCTGGAGATCTCTATGATTTGTTCAAAATGGTCTGTTTGAGTTGAGCACTGAGAGATAGCCTTAATTGTTGAAACTACAATTGGATTTTGATCACGAGCATCGCATACTTCCTTTTTGGAGTCACTCGATTGTACCAATTGCTCCGCTTGCTTTGTCAAGGTCCGCTTCGCTCTCCACCTTGACCAAGCGCTTCGCAATTCGTACTCATTTTTTTCGTTCCAAAAAGAAAAATGCTCTATGTTGTTGGAAGGAAATGACTCTGTACTGTACGCTTGCTCGCTCTGCTCGCTAACGCTACTGCCAACAGTGTTTATTTTGGAGTTGCACAAACGATATAATCCGGCCGCTCTGGATGTTGTTGTTTGTATATCGTTTTCGTGTTCTGGAATGGTTATTACTTCTATATTTTTTGATATTTTCTGTATGATTGATTCTATGTATTTTATTTCACTATTATTCTGGACAATATACACAATAGTTGAGTTTTTGCTTAATTCACGACATAAAAAAGGAGTCCACTCAAAATGGACTCCACCAATTGTTTTTCTCATGATAAATTCTTATTTCTTGTTGCCTTCTTTTTCTTCCTGAAAGTCTATTGTCATTGCAAGCATTACCATTGATCCACTCCTCAGTATTACAAATGGTACTGGTTTATTTCTAAGTTCCTTGTTGTTTTTCACTTTGTTCAAGACATCTTTAAGCTGTTTTATGGTGGTGATTTTCACATTATTGGCACTTATTATGATGTC
>JAISOC010000027.1 GCA_031275915.1 Holosporales bacterium
TTGGCATTTGTGCAATTATCCAAGATCTTTTAGAAATTCATCCACTGAAAAGCGATCTATATCAAGAAGGTCTTCTCCTTTCCCCACAGCAACGATAGGTATTTTTAATTCTTCAACTATTCTAAGGATAGAACCCCCTTTAGCTCCTCCATCTATTTTGTTAAGAACAATTCCAGATACATTGCAAAATTTACTAAATTCTCTGATTTGCTCAACTGTATTCTGTCCGTTTGTGGAATCGATTGTTACATAGGTCCTATCTGGAGCCTCTGCGTCAATCTTTTGTAGAACCTTGGAAATTTTTGAGAGTTCTTCCATTAAATTGCAATTATTATGGAGACGACCAGCTGTGTCTACCAGTAACACATCTCCCTGCGTTTTGCTGAGAGCATCATATGCAACACTAGCAGGGTCTTTTTGAATATGGCCTCCCCTAAATATTTCACATCCAATTCTTTGGGCCCATACTGACAATTGTTCTGTTGCGGCGGCTCTAAAGGTATCACAGGCTGCTATGTCTACTCTTAATCCATTGCCCTTATAAAAATTAGCTAATTTGGCAATAGTTGTCGTCTTTCCAGATCCGTTGACTCCAACCATCATGATAGTAAAAGGCTTCTTTGAAAAATTAACAGGAATATCGGAAACGTATGGCTCTAATATCTCTCCAATCGTTTCGCGCAAACAACTTTGGGGATCCTTTGATCTAGCAACAGTTTGAGTAATAGATAATGCTAAACGTGGTCCAAAATCTGCCTCTATTAGAGATTCTTCTATCTCCAAATTTGATCCCCCAGATTTGTAAAATATATTTGTTAATTTTTTGAAAAAAGACATAAAGCAGTTATACAGTCTATAAGAAAAACAACAGCACTCCTATTATGCATCTGTAAATAGTTATTGCCAAGAACCCCCTTTTTTCCATAAATTTTACACATGGTATAATTATCACGGCGCTTATTATAAAAGTTATTATTACTCCTTTCATTGAAATTGCAGAAACAAATATGTTTCCGGATTCAAAAAGTTCTAAACACAGGGAGCCTAAAATACTTGGTATCGCCAAGAATAAAGAAAAGAAAATGGCATTATGCCGATTAAGGGACAGCATTCTGCTGGCCGTGATACATACTCCAAGACGGCTTATTCCTGGAAATATGGCAATGGATTGAAAAATTCCGATTATAAAAGCTTTTGTAACTGATACGCTTTCTGATTTTTTGTGAGAAACGGATAATTTATCGAAAGCAAAAAGCAAAACTCCAAAAAGAATACAAAAACATCCCATAACGGCCTTGCTATTAAACTCTTTCACATAATTTCTAGATAAAAAACCGAGGATAATAACAGGGATGGTTCCCGCTATTAGCTGAAGTAAATACGTATCTCTAATTGCCTTCTTCTTCGTAAATATGGATTTAAAAATATCCAATATTTCCCTCCTAAAATACAAAATTAGGGCAAGTAAACTACCAGTATGGAGAGCTATATCAAATGAAAAATTGAAAAAGTTCGTGTGAAACAAACGATGCACAATGAACATGTTTACAGAGGAGCTAATAGGAAGTAATTCCCCAATTCCCTGCACAAAACTTATAATAAATACGTCTAAATTCATAGAAAAGATATCAAATTGGTTCTAGGTGATCATTTTATGTGTTTTAAAATGGTTTTTGCAAATGTTTCTCCAAAAAGAGTACCTGTCCATTGACAGATGAAGTAATTGTTTACAAAGTATCAATCATTAATGATTGTAATAACCACAGCGTTAACTTAGTATTGTATAGTGAGTAAAATGTATTTGTTTTTTGAGTGTAAGTATATGAATAAAAAGCTTGTTGCATTAATGATAGCTGTTCACTGTTCAATAGGAGCATATGGAAGAGTAGACCAGCCTGATGTTCGAATTTCAGTAAATAGTCAGTTCGATAACTGTGAACCAGAGAAAGGAAAAACACAACAGAAAAGAACCGATAATCAGAAGCTATACGAGATGGCTATAGAAAGGTACACATCAACGAAAGACAATTGTACCATAGAGACCAGAGAATTTATAAAAAGTCTGAAAAATCAGCATGAAGATCCAGTTTTAAATTTAACTGATCCTCAAACACTTACAAAATCAATTGAGCAGCTTGGTGCTATGTTGGCTGATAATGCGGTATTGGTTGAAGACAAAATTAAGATCCTTCAATTCATAATTGGAGTGTCAGAAGCAGTTAATGGAGAAATTAAATATAAACAAGGATTAATGCCAAATATGGAACCTATGAAAAAAGCACTAGATATAGTGAAAAGGTATAGGCCATGATTTTAATGTTGGGAGGAGTAAAGATGAAAGAAAAAGAAGGTAATGGTAGGAGTAGCTTGGAAGTAGCTGTACTTAAGGTGTTAGCAAAAGCATTGTTGTTAATTTTGTTTGGAATCGGCGTAGGACAAGGAACTGAAAGCAAATGGAAAGATTGGACCAAAGTTAATGGAGTGACCCCTCCCATGGCATTACAACTGGCTTTGAATGAATTGATAGGTGACTGGGGAAAGCTCAGAAGATCCTAGGGAACTGATCAAACTCTACAACAACACTTTGATCAATTTGATAGGGATGGATTTACATTTGAAGACGTAAAAAACGCTGTAAACGATGTAAAAGTCGGAAGAAATATAGATGCGATATTCTATGCTGCTGACATTGAGAGTCTGGGAGAGAGATATTGGATTTGCCTAAATGATGGAACAAATTTATACATATACAAGACACATACAGGAAACAAGGAAAAAGGACAGTACGCAAAATTAGATGCCGAAACGTGCGTTACAACGATATTTTTGAGCTATGAATAATAATCGCAAATGTTTCTCCAAAAAGAGTACCTGAAACCATTTATAGCCAAATACCTACTTTACGAACATCCATTTTATAAATTTGAGCTTTGCAAGATCATTCCATATTCCGAGTAGCATTAACAGAGCTACTGCAGTTAATCCAATAAAGAATATTGCATTAACAAATTTTTCATTTAGAGGACGACCAATAATCCACTCTATTGATGATATTAATATGGTTCCTCCGTCCAAAACAGGAATTGGCAGAAGGTTAACGGCTCCAAGGATAATTGATAAAAATGCCATCATCCAGATTAGAGAAGATATTCCCTTCTCTGCACTCTCCTCTGCCATCTTAAATATGCTGATTACTCCTCCAACGTCTTTTGTACTCCTCTTTGCAACTATTATTTGGCAAATGGCCGATATATTTTCCACAGCAATTGTATATGTAATAACGCACGATGTCCAAATTGCATTTACAAATGTTGATTTCTCATATTTGAGAACGGTTGGAGTAATTCCTATAGTCTTTATGCAATTTCCTTCATCATCTTTCATCTTTATATGTATCTTTTCTACTTTACCACTACGTTCTGCTTTGATGTTCAGATCTTCTCCCTTGCGAATAATATCCTTTATTTCAGAAAATTTTTCGATTGATTGGTTGTTTATCGAAATAATTTTATCTCCATTCCTTAGTCCACTTTTGTATGCTATAGAAGATTCTGAAGTGGTATGTATAACGTTTAAATATGTTGGAATTCCAACTATCATTGACAAACCAGTAAGAACAACCACTGCAAAAATCAAATTGGCCAATGGTCCTCCAACCGCCACCAGCAATTTTTGCCATGGTTTTTTTCTGTGAATTGACATCATCTCCATTTCTTCTTCTGATACATTATCAGGAATAATTTCTCTTACACTCGTTATATCGGCATCACCAAGCATTTTCACATACCCCCCAATAGGTAGTAAGGAAACCCTCCATTTGGTTCCGTATTTATCCAATTTTTCAGTTAAAACAGGTCCACATCCTATAGAAAAAGCCTCAACAAAAACTCCATTTTTCCTTGCTATGATAAGGTGCCCTAATTCGTGAACTGCAACAAGAACAGATATCACAAACACGAAAGTGAGAAGAGATAAAATTATTCCCATAAAAACAAATCAAAAATGAACTATGCGAGATTACAGCTGTTATTAGACATCACAATCTGCCTGCATTCAACAAAATTAAGAATATATCTTCAACTTTAACCTATGCATCAGCATGGCTTCAGCTTATCATAAAAAGATTAAAAGTACGTTAATTTCTGGGAAGATTTTTTTGAGAAAGATATGTCAAAAGATAATCTCAAATCATGGGATTTACAACTAAATGTAGAAGTTCTAGTTGCAAAACCTCTATAAATCCTGTTAGAAGTAGCGTTAGCGAACGATAGTGAGCAAGCGTACACTCCTACCTTATCTTTCTTCCTATCCACATACTGAAGGAACACAAAACTTTGTAGCTAGACTTTCACATTTAGTTGGCAATCCCAAAGATATTAATTTGTTGCAAAGATGTTAGATTTCAGAATACGATTAATATAGGCGTATACGCAAAAAAAGCATGCGCTCATGTGATATGGGTCTGTTTTTAGGAGGATTAAAATGAATAAAATACATTCAAACACAAATGCTGGAGACTTGATAATTAATAATATTATTGGGG
>JAISOC010000039.1 GCA_031275915.1 Holosporales bacterium
CAAGTATTTATAGTTAATATGCAATGTGTGAAAATGGGGTTGTCAGTACTATTATGCAAGAGAAAGCAAAGCAGTTATACCTGAGTGATACATATTTGTTTGAATCCACAGCAAGAATAACAGAACAAGGCAAAGACGAAAAGGGAAGAAGTTATATTGTCTTGGACCAAACTATTTTTCATCCTCAAGGAGGAGAACAAATATGTGACCAAGGAATAATAAGCGGAGATCTATTTATGGCAACAATCGTTGATGTCAAAAAAACTCCGACTGGAGAAATTTTTCATTATTGTGAATTAGATATTCCTGAATCTTTATCCGGGGTCGAGGTCTCATGTGTTATTGATAAGGAACGACGTATGTTGGCTTCCAAATATCACACGGCTGGCCATTTAGTAAGCGGTGTGGTGGAGGAAATCGCTCCTTCTTTAAAAGCAACAAAATGTCATGCTTTTCCAGGGGAGGCGTATGTGGAATTTCCTCAAGCTTCACCTGTGCCTGAGGTATCTACTCTCCAAAACAGATTGTCAGAAATCCAAAAATCTGGAGCAGAAACAAAAATTTTTGACATATCTGCTGAAGATTTTGAAAAAAGATTTTACAAATTACCATATGACATTCCAGGAAGACAGACACTCAGAGCACTGCAAATAGGAGAATATCCACCGGTTCCTTGCGGAGGTACCCATATTAAAAATGTATCTGAAATAGAGAACATCATAGTCAAAGTAAATTCCAGAAAAGGATCCATAAAAGTTTCTTATTCGCTGTATTCATAATTTATCTGATACTTGTAAATTTAGTAGAGTCTTACAACTCAGTACTCAGATATTATCTCGCAAGGTTTCAGAGGTAAACAAAGTGTTATAGTAAGAGCTTTGAAATGCTGAGACTTTCAGTAGCCATATTACTGTACTTACTGGAAGTCTCCTTACATTTAATTGTCAATCCCATTCAGGATTTATGCAGCAGGATTTATAGGATTTATGATTTATAGGATTTATATTGTGTGCAATTGCGCATCTTTTTTTTGCTCATAAACATCGTCAACATCTATTATTTAACAAACTTTTAACACTTTAGGTATAGAATAACGTGAGAATGGTGTCTTCAGGACAAAATTACTTTTTATGGAGATTGATGTATGAAAATAAGTATAAAGGCGTTGTGTATGCTGCTCGGAATCACTGCACTTTCTGAATATGTTATTGCAAGTGACGAAACCAAAACAAGTGACAAGAGCGATACATCTGCCGCGGAATTATCAGATAAAGGCTCTGATAAAGACGATCTGAAAGAAGAGAAAGATGGAAGCGCAGATGCTTCTTCAGAAGAAAAAAAAGAGGTAAAGGATAAAAATACAGATACCTCTTCTGGAGAAAAAAAGGAAGATGTATCCATTGACAAAAAGAAAAAAAAGAAGAAAGACGAAGCAAAAGATGAAGATAAAGAAAAGGATGGAGCAGATAAGAAAAAAGATGAACCTGCTGAGGATAAAGAACTCAACAAAAGTGAAGTGTTCAAAATTGATGACAAAGTAAAAAATGACGAAGATGAAAAAACAAAAGAGGAAGATAAGAAAGAAGAAGATAAGAAAAAGGAAGACAAAAAAGAGGAAGATAAAAAAGAAGAAGCGTAGGTTTTGTTATGCCATCTATGGGAGTAGCCTCAATTTTGGATGCTCCCTTTTTATTATGGTAGTCGGCTTATGTCTGTGATAGTAACAAATGAGAATAATCGTTTTATTTTATCGAACAGCAGTCGAGACCACGTAACATACAATTTTTTTCGATTTTCAAACAATGGAATTCTGTTGAACTTGGATATCAGTATTTTAAATGCTCAAAAAGACATTCTGTTGGTTTGCTCAGTACGCAATGACAATGACCTTATTGAAATGTTATTTGTTATTGAGAAGTTACATCATCTTAAAATTGATGTATTGCTAATGTATTTTCATTTTTGCAGAGCAGATGATGGTGTAAATTTCATGGCTAATCTTTTAAAAAATGCAGGAGTGAGACATATAACTTCAGTTGATATGCACACTCCTCATAAACATATTCACAACATCAGCATGGAGAAGTTCTGGAGCAATTTTATTAATGATAAATATGTGATAGTGGCACCAGATAAAGGAGCAGTTTTGAGGAATGGATCGTTGTATCATTTGAATTTATTTAAGGAAAGATCAAATAATACTGTAACTGCCACTTGGGATGGTAATGTTTTGGATATTAAAGGAAAAGACTGCATGATTGTTGATGATATGATAGATACTGGAAAAACCTTGATAGCTGCTTCAGATTTCTTAACTGCAAAGGGAGCAGGGTCCGTCTCTGTTTGTGCAACACATGCAGTTCTGTCTGAAAATGCCTCTCAACTCATACAAAATTCAAGAAACATAGAACAAGTGCACGTAACAGACACAATAGAGCACAAAAACTTACCTAATAAATACCAAGTTACACCTATTTTCGAGTATATACTTGCTGAATTGAAATATATCTAAGCAGCTTGCAGTATGTCTTCAAGTTTTTTTATTGCTTCTTCTTCCGCTATTTCTTCAAGAATTGATATTTCTTTTGCTAATTTCCCCATTGCGTGTTGAAATATCTGCCTTTCACTGAAGGATTGCATGGTTTCTCCACCTTCTTTATAGAGATCTCTGAGAACCTCAGCGATTGCAACAGGGTTACCTGAATTGATCTTCACTTCGTATTCTTGAGCTCTTTTGCTCCACATCATTCTCTTTTTTCTGCTTTTTTGAGAAAGAACATCAAGAGCCTTTTTCATTTCCTCCTTTGTTAAAACTTTGCGCAGACCAGATTCAACAGCCCTTTTTACGGGTAATTTCAAAGTGAGCTTATTCCTACTGAAAGAAATAACGAAAAACTCGATCTTTTGGCCATCTACGACAAACTTCTCAACACGATCCAGATGCCCAACCCCATGTGATGGATAAACAACCCACGATCCGATTTCAAATGTCTTCTCGATACTCACAAAAACCACTCTCTGTCGCTTACACCCATCATGCAGATTAATATCATATTTTTGTCTAAAAATCAAGAGAGAATGCCGGAGGGGATTGACAACTAAAGGTATGGAGATTTCCAGTAGTACAGTAATAGGGCTACTGAAAGTCTCAGTATTTCAAAGCTCTTGCTCATGTACCATCCCAAAGTATGATAAACTGATAAACTGTGAAGAGTACAAAATATGGAAAAAAGGATTATGGGACAGGTTTTACACGGCTGCGCCAAGACAACTAAGACAGTACGTAAAGAAATACAGAATAGTAAAGAGAGTTTGAAGAAGCTTTCTAAGAACTTTAAAGGAATTAACTTCCTATGAATCTATGATAAATATGTGGAAAAAAGAACCAGAGAGATTTATTAAAGATCCACATCACTTCACACCGGGACCATAAACAACCTTAGTTTCGGGGAAGAGTAGCTTTATGGATAAATATGAAGCTGGGATTTTTCAGAATGATTGTTTCACATTCTCAAAGTTTTCGATCATAAATATCTTCAGAAGAGTTTCACATTTGGATATATCAATATTTTGAGCTACTTCGTTGGCTTCTTTCATAATTTCGAAGATTGTCATCTTGTTTTCTTGATCATCTATATCGAAGGTTCTGTATTTTTTCATTCCACTTTGCTTGGTACCTAGTATTTCTCCGCTTCCCCTTATCAATAAATCTTTTTCAGCGATATAGAATCCATCGTTACTTTCTCGTATTGTTTTTATTCTCTCTCTTTGAACATCTCCTATATTATCCTCATACAACAAAACGCAAAAAGATTGAAGATCGCTTCTTCCAACTCTTCCTCTCAATTGATGTAGCTGTGATAGTCCAAATTTTTCTGCATTTTCAATGATGATAACAGTTGCATCTGGAACATCTACTCCAACCTCAATGATGGTTGTGGACACCAACACGTGTATTTTCCCCTCTTTAAAATTCTCAAAAATTTCTCTTCTTTCGTCTGTCTTCATTTTGCCATGCATCATTAATACTTCATTTGCAAAATGCTCCCTTAGAGATGCAAATCTATTTATAACACAAGTATAATCAAGTTTTTCACTTTCCTCTATCAGGGGGCATATCCAATATACCTTTTCTCCTCTTGCAATAACCTCTTTTATTGACTCTATTACATTTAGCATATTGGACATTGGGACTGCCCTTGTTGTTATGTCCTTCCTTCCAATTGGCCTGCTTTTTATGAGAGAAACATCAATATCTCCATAGATAGACAATATCAAAGTTCTTGGAATTGGGGTAGCAGTCATGCTGAG
>JAISOC010000065.1 GCA_031275915.1 Holosporales bacterium
GCATCATAGCATGGCACACAAGAAGAAAATTCGGAGTGTCATGTGGGGAGGAAAGGGCGACATAGCTCCGCCAAATATAGTGGAATCTGTGATCGCCTTTTGTGTTTTTTGAAACCCTGCCAGAAGTAGTGTGCCAACGAACAGAGTGAGCAAGCGTACACTCTTACCTTCTCTTTCTTCCTATACACATACTGTATTTTCCTTTTTAGAGAAACTCCATTGTACCAATTGCTTCGCTATCTTGGTCAAGGTCCGCTGCGCTCTCTACCTTGACCAAGCGCTCTACAATTGGGATCTCTGCTGCTGTTCCAAAAAGGAAATATACAGTATGTGTATAGGAAGAAAAATAAGGTAGGAGTGTACGCTTGCTCACTTTGTTCGCTAACGCTACTTCTAACAGTGTTTATAGAAGATAAGGTTTTGCATTTAGAACTTCTACATTTAGTTGTCAGTTCCTGACCACACACCATCTTGTCTTTAATAGGTAATCTCAAGTACTATATTCTCAGTTTGATAATTTTTCATAGTATCTAGTTTGTTTGAACAATTAACAACTGTCAGAGTTGCCTTGCGAGATGCGATGCTTGAGGAAATGAGAAACGATGAGAATGTGTTTCTTATAGGAGAGGAGGTTGCTCAATACAATGGAGCGTATAAAGTATCTCAGGGATTGTTTGCAGAATTTGGAGAGAAAAGGGTGATAGATACTCCAATTACTGAGTATGGATTCGCAGGTTTGGGAGTTGGAGCCGCTTTTGCTGGTCTCAGACCAATTGTTGAATTTATGACCCTTAATTTTGCAATGCAAGCTATTGATCATATAGTAAATTCTGCAGCCAAAACACATTACATGTCAGGAGGAGATATCACGTGCCCAATAGTCTTTAGAGGCCCTAATGGAATTCCCAGGCATGTTGCTGCCCAACATTCTCAATGTTTTGCAAGTTGGTATTCCCATGTGCCTGGACTTAAAGTTGTTTCCCCATATACTGCCACAGAAGCCAAAGCTCTCTTAAAATCGTCCATTAGAGATGAAAATCCGGTCGTTTTTCTTGAGCATGAGATGTTATATGGAAAGTCTTTTGAAATGCAAAATGATATAGAGCTGCTCCAATTAGATAAAGCGATTATTATGAGAGAGGGCACCGACATTACAATAACTGCCTTTTCAATAGCAGTTGAATATGCCTTAACAGCCTCTGAAATTCTTCACTCTGAACTGGGGATAGAGGCAGAGGTGATAAATCTTATAAGTCTTAGACCAATCGATGAGAATTCCATTATTCAATCTGTTATAAAAACTGGAAGGATTATAAATATTGAAGAGGGGTGGGGGTCATGCGGGATCGGCTCTGAGGTGCTCTCAATTGTTATAAAGGAAGCCTTTGATTATTTGGACGCAGAACCTGCCAGGATTCACTCTGCTGAAGTTCCTATGCCATATGCTAATAACTTGGAGCAAATGGCTCTTCCCAAAATCGAGGAAATAGTTCAAACTGTGAAGCGACTTTGCAATAGGTGAGTGATTCTCATGCCAGCTATAGTGATTATGCCATCTCTCAGTCCCACCATGCAAAAAGGAAATCTTGTTAAATGGTGCAAGAATATTGGAGAAGAGGTAAGAATTGGAGATATTATTGCAGAAATAGACACTGATAAGGCTACTATGGAGGTTGAATCACTGTATGACGGAGTGTTGGCAAAAATTTTGATTCCAGAAGGTACTCATAATGTTTTAGTTAGAGCCAAGATAGCAATAATTAGGCAGGAAGGAGATACAGATGAAACAATTGAAGAAGTTACAGCTTCCGCCAGTGAAACTACTGCAGAAAAACCTCAAACAAAAGTGTCAGCTCTCCCAGAAAAAAAAGAGGAGAAGGTGATAAGTTCTTCTATTAAAGCCAGTCCTTTGGCCAAACGAATAGCGCAGGAATATGGAATAGATATATCTACGATAGGAAAAGGATCAGGGCCTGGAGGAAGGATAGTTAAGTCTGATATCCCTACTTCTTCCTTATCATTCCAAGAGGCTTTCGTGGACAAAAATCCGACCTCTTTTAGAATGGCTATGATAGATAAACTCGTTAAAAGCAGTCGAGAAGTGCCGCATTTCTATATGCAAATGACTGCTGATGTAACAGACCTGATTCATATTTTAAGATCAATGAATGGAAGTAACATCATAGATATTAAAATAACTGTGAATGAATTCGTGATTAAGGCAGTAGCCTTGGCTATGAGAAATCATTTAGCAGTTAATGTGTCGTGGATTGATGGAAAAATTAGGCAATATAGAGATATTGATGTGTCTGTTGCAATTGCTATAGAGGAAGGCATATACGCTCCAGTCATAAGGAGAGCTGACTTGAAAAGTGTCAAAGAAATAGCCGAAGAAATTAGAAGATTAGCAGAAAAAGCAAAACAAAAGAGGTTAAGGGTTGATGAAATGGATGGAGGTAGTGTTACAGTTTCAAACCTTGGAATGTGTGAGATAGATTGTTTCTACTCTATAATCAATTCACCGCAAGCAAGTATTATTTCTGTTGCAAGAGCAGTGAGGAGTCCAGTAATCGCAGAAGATGATTCAATTAAAGTTGGGTACTCTCTTACATTGGGCTACGCTGTCGATCATAGAGCAATAGATGGACTTACGGCTGGTAGATTTCTGGCAAATCTAAAGCAATTGTTGGAAAATCCAGTTGTAATGTTGCTGTAAGAAAATAGATTTTCAACACCTCACCACTTATCGTCTTTACATTTCACGAATTGAGAGGCATATTCGATTACCTTTCTGCAATCTTCTCTATTAAATGCTGAGAGAGCAAATATTTCGTTTTTTGTATAATTTTTTAATTCTAATACAGTTTTATGTATTTCATCATTGTCGGAAAGATCACTTTTATTTAAAACAATTATTTCTGGCTTTCTGGGCATAGACTCACTGTAAAAAATCAATTCTTTTCTGATAATCTCATAGTTTTTAACCGGATTATCGCTTGAAATATCAATTATATGGAGCAAAATTGAGCATCTCTCTATATGAGCCAGGAATCTATCTCCAAGGCCTTTCCCGGAATGAGCGTCCTCTATAATTCCTGGTATATCTGCGACAACTAATTCACTGTCATGAACTCTGGCAATACCGAGTTGGGGTGAGAGTGTTGTAAACGGATATTCTCCAACTTTGGCATTAGTATTTGTAACAGCTTTTATAAAAGATGATTTCCCAGCATTTGGTAGACCTATGAGTCCAATATCAGCTATTAATTTAAGTTTTAACCATATCCATTTCTCTTCTCCAAGGTGTCCATTGGTAGTTCTTCTCGGAGCTTGATTTGTGGAGGATTTAAAATGAAAATTTCCTAGTCCTCCATTTCCTCCCTCTATCAGCAAAATAGTCTGCCCCTCTTCTGTGATATCAGCAATCTCAGTAATTTTATCAGCATCAAGAATCTGGGTACCAACAGGAACTTTCAGAAAAATATCTTCAGAAGAACGGCCTGTTTTATTTTGACCCTTGCCATTTTCTCCTTTTTTGGCCTTAAAATGTTGCTGATATCTGTAATCTATTAAGGTATTTACATTTTTTACACCAACAGCGTATATAGATCCACCTTTGCCCCCATTCCCTCCGTCTGGACCACCAAACTCTATAAACTTTTCTCTTCGGAAACTGAGGCAGCCGTTTCCTCCATCTCCTGCCTTTATATAAATTTTAGCCTCATCAAGAAATTTCATCTAATTTTTCTGATATAAAACAAAGAAACATGGAAGATGGTTGAAATATAACATACATTCTTTTACAATCAGCACGTTCTTTTTCAAAGGAGCGTCAAAGGAGCTTTAGTATGCAAATTGCAAAAGGAAAGACTGTAGATATTGGATTGGCAGTTGTTCGTGTAATTCTTGGAGCTTTGTTTATAGCAGTGTGTTCTCAAATTACCATACCATGGTGGCCCGTTCCATTTACTATGCAAACTTTTGCAGTGATGACACTGGCTTTGTTGATGCAAGAGAATTACATTGAATCCTCAATTACAGGATTGGTTTACGTTGCAGCTGGAGCATTTGGACTCCCAGTTTTTGCAGGAGCTTCTCATGGAGTTGGAGTCCTTGTTTCTCCAACTGGAGGGTACATAATAGGATTCGTTATGGCAATGTGGTTGATT
>JAISOC010000089.1 GCA_031275915.1 Holosporales bacterium
ATTAAAGAATTCCGGGTACATAATTACAGCTAAATCAAGAGGAATTTTATGAAGTGCAATTTTTTCTTTACAATCAAGATATTTGATGTCTTTTTCACTCAGTTTAAATTTTTCACGAAGGAAGTCTTCATAGTCTTTTACCTTCAGGTTGTTCTCTATCATAAAATCCGCAATTTTCGCAAGGTTAACGCGTTCTTCTTTTTCAAATAGCGTACGTATAAGTTTACAACCAACATTTGTCATAGAACTAGAAATTGGAAAAGACGCTAGTACGATTTCGGCTTTCTTGCGTATTGTGCTTTTTTTACAAACATTCTCAGCACTTGGATCCTTACTTTTTTGTAATTCTATAACGGTATCTACAATGAATTCCGTTAGCTTTGGATAAAGCAAGTTTATATAAGATTCTGGAATAAACTTAGTTAGGATTAAACATCCTACCATTTCGTGTAACATGTTGGGCAAAGACAAAACAAATGTGTGTGGTATTTCGTCAAATTTTGTTTTTTCTATTAATTCGTTTAAGTTACTGATTGGTTCAATTTGTAGATCGTTTTGCCACCAATAGAAAAAAAGACTGATTACAGATACGCTTTCAACGGTATTTTGTGTAAAGTCAACACCTTGGATGATATTTGGAAGTTTGGTGTATTTTGTTATGCATACTGTTGTAATAAGGGAGCCCTTTACTTCAAGCTTATAATTAGCCGCTACTGTTTTTTCATTTTCTAAATGTTTCTTCTTTATTTGATCATTGTAGTATTTTACATCCAACGATTGAAACTGTCCTATATTTGCTATCGGTATTATTCTGTCGTAGCTATCGTCTCTATCTTTAGTCGTTTCCTCCTTAGTTCCAGTTGCTTGACACGACATAAGCGATGCAATCACAATGCTGATAAAAAACTTCGTATTTATAAAAAAACTCGTATGAAATAACTATTGCGGCAACAATAATATATTTTTTACATTTTGGGAAGAACTAAGTTATAAACTTTTATTGCTTTGTAATTTCGAGTGCCAAGTGTTGCTCAACAGGTTGTTGATACCAACAACTTTGTAGCTCCTTTGCTTTTAATGTACAATCGTTTTGTATGTCAAAAATCTGTAAAGTTTTTATCAAATGAAGACACATTTCAGAACACATTCGTGTAACTGTTTAAGTATTAGTCATATCGGGCAGTCTGTGACTCTCTCTGGATTCGTTCATAGAATTCGTGATCATGGAGGATTGCTATTCGTTGATCTGAGAGATCATTATGGAATCACCCAATGTGTGCTCGAGGAAACTTCAGGTCCTTTGTTTGATCAAGTTTCCAGGCTTTTTGATGAAACAGTGGTTTCTATAAGTGGCAGTGTTGTGAGAAGACCTGAAGGTACGGATAATGACAAAATGCAAACTGGACAGGTGGAAGTTTCTATAAAAGAGATTCAGATATTATCAAGCCCATCCAGTAATCTTCTCCCAGTTCAAATTAATGTGGAGAACGATTTCCCAGAGGAAACGAGATTAACCTATAGATATTTAGATCTCAGAAGAGAAAATATGCACAAAAATGTAGTACTTCGATCCAAAATCATATCATATATAAGATCTCAAATGATAAATCAGGGATTTTTGGAAATACAGACCCCAATACTCACTTCCTCTTCCCCAGAGGGAGCCCGAGATTATTTAGTTCCAAGCAGGGTACATCCCGGAAAGTTCTACGCTCTTCCTCAGGCTCCTCAGCAATTTAAGCAACTCCTGATGGTCTCTGGTTTTGATAAATATTTTCAGATAGCTCCATGTTTCAGAGATGAGGATGCAAGGGCAGATAGATCTCCTGGAGAATTCTATCAGCTTGATTTTGAGATGAGTTTCGTTTCTCAAGAGGATGTCTTTGTGGCAATAGAGCCAGTTATATATAACACCTTCAATGAATTTTCAGACAAAGATAGTGTAATTACGCAATACCCATTTCCAAGAATTACATACAGCGACTCCATGCTTCACTATGGGAATGACAAACCAGACCTCAGAAATCCCCTCATCATACAAGATGTCAGTGATATTTTTGAAACAGCAAACTTCAGCGCTTTTAAAGGGAAAATTGTGAGAAGCATTAATGTTCCTGGAGCTCTCGCAAAACCTCGCAGTTTCTTTGATAGAATAAATGATTGGGCAAAGGAGATAGACCTCCCAGGAATTGGATATATCTCTCTTGGAGATGAAGGAGAATTTAAAGGCCCAATTGCCAAGTTTTTAAACACTGATGAACTTTCTGAAATAGCAAACAAAAACTCCATGCGTAATGGTGATGTTGTGTTTTTCATATGTAGCGAAGATGCAGAAAAAATATCTGGAATAGTAAGGAAAAAACTTGGAACAGAAATGGATTTGATTGAGAAAAATGCATATAAATTCTGTTGGATTGTTGATTACCCAATGTTCGAAAAAGACGAGGAAACAGGACAGATAGTCTTTTCCCACAACCCTTTTTCAATGCCTCAGGGAGGAATGGAGGCATTAAATAGCAAAGATCCCTTGGAAATTAAAGCATACCAGTATGATATTGTGTGCAATGGAGTTGAGCTTTCGAGCGGAGCTATCAGAAATCATATCCCTGAAATCATGTATAGAGCCTTTGAGATTGCTGGATATGATAAGAGTGTTGTAGATAACAGATTCAAGGGCATGATAAGTGCATTCAAGTGTGGAGCTCCTCCCCACGGGGGCTGTGCTCCGGGAATTGACAGAATTGTCATGCTCCTCGCAAAAACTGAGAATATAAGAGAGGTTATAGCTTTTCCTTTCACTCAAAAGGCAGAGGATCTTCTCATGGGAGCCCCAGCAGAGGTCTCTCCAGAACAGCTCAAGGAACTGCATATCAGTGTTCTTCCAAAGGGAAAAAGGTAGTGTGATTGTTTCTCTGTGATTTTCTTCAGTAAAAGTATAAAACTACGTCAATTTTGAAAGTTGAATTCATTAGAATTATTTGTTAAAGTACCTGCGATGTCTTCTGTATCTAATAATCGTGGAGTAGAAGTGTTTAAGAGGTCAGTAACAATATTTGGAAAGTTTTTAAAAACGATACCTGAAGGACTTTGTTCTATATGCTTTTTGGGCATTGCGGGTGTATATGTTATGCTGCTTTGGGCAATCCATGATGGGATCGAAGCGTATTTTGGCATTACTAGTGGTTTTGTATCATTAATAGTATATATGTTTTCAGGAGCTATAGCAGGAATTCCTGTGTTGGGGGGTGTGTTAGGAGTGTATGGTGCTGTAAATGCATGGGATTGGGCTCTTTGGAAAGCGATAGCTTTATTTTCTCCGTTCATTTTTCTTCCTATTTTGGGACTGCTGGTGTGGCTGGTTGGGTTGATTTGTGATACTGTTTGCGAAAAACTAAGGCGTAAATTGAGATGAAAAGTAAATTGAATAGCTTTTTTGTTTCTATTGGAATATTTTTGGGATGGTTTTTGTTTTTCGTTTTAATACACTCCTTCGCAAGAGGAAGATCATCTTTAGATCACATAATAATAAAAACATTCTGGTTCTTTTATCCAATATATTGGATGTATAGATGCGTAGACTCTAAATCACAAAACGGAGAATTGTCTTTAATTCGAAAATTGCTTATGGTGCTATGGAAATTGTTACAAACCTTGATATGTGGATATTTAGCAGTATTTGTGTGTAGATTTTTAGCAGCTTTAGCACACGATTTTTTGTTTTTTTACGAAGGAGCTATACTACAGAGTTTAAGCATTTTCATTTCCATAGTTATTCACTTATTTTGGACATATAGAGCACTAAGAGCGAGTGAAGAAGCGAAAAAAAACGATATTCAGACTGAAAAATTTACAACTTCTGTACAAGATTTATGACAAAAATTACAAAAATTTTCACTCAAAAGGCAGAGGATCTTCTCATGGGAGCCCCAGCAGAGGTCTCTCCAGAACAGCTCAAGGAACTACACATTAGCGTTCTTCCAAAGGGGAAAAATACTTAGATGTTAGTGAAGCAAATTTAACAATATCAGCTGTATACTAGTTGCGATTATGGATGCCAAAATATCATCAATCATAATTCCAAAAGCAAACGTATACTTGCTTTTTTTGCAAATTGATTCTATTTTCCTTATAGGAAATGGTTTTAATATATCGAATATTCTAAATAATACAAAATTACATATTATTGATATAATCGATAACTCTCTGATAAGGTATAGAATTAAGCTACCTAGGAATATTCCGCAGACTTCATCAATGATTATGTATCCTGGATCTAGATCCACCTTTTCTTTTTGTTGTATTAAAACAATGTGAGAACAGATAATCCCTAAGAAAAAAACAATAATTGTAAGAGGTAATAGCAATCTGCAAGTGCCAAACCAATATAAAATAATGCATATAATCAAGGAGAATAATGATCCCACAGTTCCTGGAGCTTTGCGTGATATAAATCCAACATAAAAAAAAGTGGCCACAAGTTTTGAAAAATCACACTGTTTTTTTATTCTTTTCACCGAGGTGCTCCAATTTTGATCCTGAAAAAATGACTTTATCCTTGACTCTCAGATCTATAATTTTAATGGTATTTTTATTAAATTTTGGTTGTCTCAAAAGTAATTCAAGAGACTCCAACGATTCATTAATATTTTTTTCTGGCAGTTTAACAGTAATTCCTTCAGATACTATTAGATCCCATCTGCGTCCCCTAATGTATGATACAGAATTCAGTTTGTTTAAGACGGTCGGGTATCTTGATATCGTTTTCATCAAAAGCCAAAACTCTTTTCTTGCTCCTTCCCCTGCCACTATTGGTATTTTATCTTTAAGTTTTTTGACATCTACACATTCTATGTCCTCGCCGTTTTCGTCAATCAAAGTGAATTTTGAGTTTTCTTGAAACACTGCAACTGCTTTTTTACGCGAAACTGACACTGAAATTTTATTTGGCAAACTTTTATGTACAATTAGATCTTTTACCCATAAATTGCTTTTTACATCTCTGAAAATATTTTCTGCAGATGAAACAAACAAAATATCTCCATTTTTGATTTTGATATTTTTTTGTATCCACTGTTCATTAACACTGATATCACTCACTATGAATCCGAATGTTCTGTATACGCCTTCAGTTGTTCCTTTAAAAATTGACAACATTTTTTCGTGCAACATGTATACAAAAACGCATATAACTGCTACTAAAAATGAAACCAACATTATGGTTTTTTTGCTATTGATGTGAGCCCTTTTGCTCTTCTTTTTCGCCACAATAACGGTTATATCCAAGGTAAAAGATTTTCTGATGGTAACAAATATTTGTCTTAAAATCTATTTTGTGTAAGTTAAAAAGTATTATTGTGATATACTATTAGTGAATAGATTGTATTTTGCTTAGGGGAAGGAATATGATAGTTAAAAAACGTATACTTATGCTTTGGATTATTTTATCTGCATTATTGTGTAAGGACTCTTCTGCAGTCGATAGTTCCATAAATTGTGAATTTCCAAAAAAATTGTCTCAAGTGGTTCAGGTAGTAATGATAGAAAAATTCAAAGGTAGTCCTGTTCCACCGCTTGCCACAGTTAAAAGAGAGGATCTTGTAATATCGTCTGGAGCAGGAGTGGAAAACACCACATTGGTTAAAAAGAGGCATCATCACCAATACAGTTCTGCTGGGTATGAAAAACTGGGAGATCACGACCATTTAAGCATGGCTGAGAGTATAGAAATCACGAAAAAAGCTTCATCATTGCTTCAAAATAAGTCCATCACGAGTGTACTATCGCAAAATCTACCTTTTAAAACAAGTGTAGAAACAATTTTAGGTATCCAAAAGTTTCCAACAACAGATAAAGAAGAAATAATAGGGATGATATTAAAACTTCCTGAAGAGTCATTTTTTGCTCCTATTGCATTCATAGCAGCAGGTCAACAGAATGTATTTGATGGTTTAGCTTCCCAGATTAATCCAGATTTTATGAAATACTCCAGATGGTTATCCTGGACAAATTTGGCTGGGGTTATTTCAGGACTTGCTGCAGATGGGTTTAATATTGCGTTGACTTTGTTTTTTCCCCATTATGCTATGAGCATAGGTGTGGCCACGGCGACTATGCTCGATGGTTTGTCAACTTGCGGAGGATATTGGCTCTCTTCTAAAATTAAGAATTTATTAAACGCCAGCATGCCGGATTTGCAAAATCGTCCAACAATTACATTCGATGCCACCGGCAAAGAAGATATATTAACTTCTGCAAAAAGTATAATGGACATATATACACACATACAGACACACGTTATGGTGCACAAACAGGCATATGACAATAACTCTGAACTCAAAACAGATATTGCCTCATTCTTAGATCTTAAAAAATCAATAGATCGAAAAGTATCTTCCACAAAATCTGGAGGGATTATTGGGAAAGCACTGTATGCGTTGTCATTTCTATCGAAACTTGGAACTGCCGGTATTAATATGGCTGGACAAAGTAAACAAACATATGCCCGTGTAGTATCAGCCACTTCCCTTATATCGTCATCATCTTCAAAGGAAATGGCAGAAATTAACAAAGATGCAATGTATGCTGAAATTGCTATACACTGCGCTCAGGCTTATCTTCTTCTATTAAAAATAGTTGATTATCTCCGTGATTTTCATGAAGCGTAACAGAATCTTCGTGAAAAATTGAGGGGAGAGTAGAGCAAGAGTGTACTCTTGCTCACTTCGTTCACTGGCGCTACTTCTGGGATTAACAATTAGATGTAAAAGTCCTAATTGTAAAACCTTATCTTCTGTAAACACTGTTAGAAGTAGCGTTAGCGAACGATAGTGAGCAAGCGTACACTCCTACCTTATCTTTCTTCCTATCCCCCTACTGTATATTTCCTTTTTGGAACGAGAAGAAGAATCCCAATTGTAGAGCGCTTGGTCAAGGTAGAGAGCGCAGCGGACCTTGACCAAGATAGCGGAGCAATTGGTACAATGGAGTTCCTCCAAAAAGGAAAAATACTGAAGGAACACAAAACTCTGTAGTTAGACTTTTATATTTAGTTGTCAGTTCCCTACTTCTGACAGTGTTTATATCAAAAAGGCGTCTGTTCTCGGTATTGATTCACAAAATGCGGTGTTTGTGTTACTATCAGCGTGTTTTATCGTGAGGCAAA
>JAISOC010000091.1 GCA_031275915.1 Holosporales bacterium
CACTCCAGTTCTGGAAGAAGACTGAAAAGCAATCATTTCACGCTTCCCAAGTAAATTTCCCCAATAATAGGCCAGGCGGCAATGAGCTGATCCACAAACAGGATCTTCATACAATCCGACTCGTGGAGCAAAATATCTGGAGCAAAAATCATAATCTCCAAATCCTCTAGAAGTTACAACTACTGCTCTTGTATTAATTTTTTTAATTTCATCCACACGTGGGATTAAATTTTTTACTGTCTCATGATTTTTCAACACTATTATATACATTGTATCGTCTTTCAAAATATCTTCATATTCCTTCACTCCTATCAATGATTCAACATCAAAAGGAATATTTTTACATTTTGTAACAGGCTTTAAAGGAAATGACATCGTTATGAAATTGTCTTTATCTTTTTCAACGTACAATGAACCATCGTTATATATAAATTCGATATTATTTCCTTTAACCAAATTATTAGAAAATACCACATGTGCAGCAGCCAATGTGGCGTGTCCACAAAGAGGTGCTTCATCCTTTGGCGAAAACCAACGTAACCCGTATTTGTTATCTGAAATTTTGGATACATATGAAATCTCTGACCAATTAAAATATGTTGCTATCTGTTGCATTTTGCCCTCTATATCAGAC
Organism: Holosporales bacterium; assembly: GCA_031275915.1. GTDB lineage: Bacteria > Pseudomonadota > Alphaproteobacteria > RUG11792 > RUG11792 > JAISOC01. Next base: position 635 of record JAISOC010000091.1, read on the forward strand.
ATGTTTTTTAGAATACAAACTCCCGCAGGATTACCCAAAAACGGCTTATCTGTGAATGCATCAACTAAGGAAAACATCGAAATTTAATTATTAATAACGTATGGTCGCATTGTATCACCATCCAGTACACCTTATCATTTGAAATTACTTAATTGAAGGAATGAAAACTAGCAGTAAAGCTACCTACTGCTCTGTTTTCCTCCTTTCATATTTACTTGGGTGGTTGTTGAGCAGATGACAACGACATAAATCCCACAAATGGTGCACCACCAGGAGGTGGAGATGATACTTTCGGCTTAGTTCCAGATGGCGGGGGTGATGATTGAGCACTTGGAGATTGGCTGTGAGGTGTTACAGCGGATGTCTGTGCATTCGGGGATTGAGATTTAGCAAAATTCCAAAATGTACTACTGGAAGAATCGTTTGGACTCGCACTACCAAACCAAGAAAGTCTCGGCGATGTAGATTTTTTACTTGGTTGAAGCGGGGGACTGAAAAATGTTGAAGAGCTCGTAGTTGTAGCTAATTGGAGAGGGTTCTCTTCCATCTTTGTGTTTGGTACATTTCGCGGATCTGGCGATACACTTGCAGGGCTAAGGCTGTAATTTCTTGTTTCTTCTTCAATCAGCAAAGACGGTGGTAAATTGCTGTATTCCGGAATATTTATCTCATTTTCAATGCTATCTTTTGCTTTAACTTCAGTAAATACTATTGCCACTACTCCACAAGCTATTAATAATTTTACACGTTGCATTTTTTCTCCTTTAAAATTGCTGTAAAAATATCGAACAAATTTATACAAATTCGTACAATACTTTTATTGCGCATTTGATATTTTTATTGCGCAGTATATCATGATTTTGTCATTTTATACAACTTATTTTCTTTTTTTGTTGCTTAAGCACTATAAATTTGCATTTTCCCCTAATTTGCATTTTCCCCTATTGTTTTTACAAAAAACACTCAATTCTATACAGAAAAATCAGCATATTAACCGATTATTAACTTTTTTATGAAACAATCTCCTTGTCAAGTGCTAAGTTTGATAGAGTGGTATTCTAATATGCCAAAGAAGTTGTTTCTGTATATTATTGCATGTTCACTTATATGTTCTGCTGCATATTGTAACGATGTTGCCAGCAGTGAAGAAAAAATAACAGATAATTCTCAAAAAGAATTAAAAAAGAACAAGAATACAAAAAAGAATAGTAGTAACAAAAAACTGAAAAAAAAGAAAAAAACAGACGCTATGGCAAAAAATCAACAAAAACAGTCAGAGTCGCCCAAAGTTACGAAAACCAACAAAAAAAACAAACAAAAAATTGATGAGAAAAAACTTGATGTAGTAGCTAAAAATGTTCAGGCTGATAAAATTACTCCAGTAGTTCAACCAACTCAAAATTCTGCTACAGATGGTACTTCGAAAAAAGATGAGAAAGAAACAGAGCAAAATGAAAACCCAAAAGAGCTAAAAGCAACTGATTTTGGTATAAATGAAAATTTGCAAAAAAAAATTGATGAAGCAATTGATACTCACCCAGAAAATATAATAAGACTAAACGGCCTTGGATTAACTGATGAAAATCTTAAATATGTCAGTTTTAAAATTGAGAAGATATTTTCAGAAATAAAGTCACAAAGTAAAATTGGGAAACCTCAAAGGTTTATTCTTGATATATCTAATAATGCGTTTACTGACATTACCTTAATATATGCATTGATTGTTAAATTTTCAGAGATGTTGGTCCATCTTAATATTAGTGGAACTCCCATTGGGGATGGAGCAATCGTCATTTTGAGTACTGCAAACGAAAATGGAACACTCATTGTTTCGAAGCTAAGGTCACTGAAACTTGCCAAATGCGGAATAACAAATGTCGATTCTTTTCTAAAAGGCCTACAAAAATCTCCAAATTCACTCGGAATTATCGATTTTTCTAATAACAGAATCACGGATCCTCACACAATTGTTATGTATTTACAAAGCCCAAATGGAGAAATAACAAAAGTGAATCTCTCCGGAAATCCATTGACAACAGAGGGCCTACAAGAAATTCAAGAATGTAAAGACTCAATTATTTTCAACAAATATGCAATACCGGTCCCCTCGTTGCCTCAACCAATAATTCAACAGCAACAAACGGTGCCAGCTCAGGTTGGAACATCTCCTGAGAACGTCCCTGTTCAGCAGCAGCAAACGGTGCCAGCTCAGGTTGGAACAGCTCCTGAGAACGTCCCTGTTCAGCAGCAACAAACGGTGCCAGCTCAGGTTGGAACACTTCCTGAGAACATCCCTGTTCAGCAGCAGCAAGCGGTGCCAGCTCAGGTTGGAACACTTCCTGAGAACGTACCTGTTCAACAGCAGCAAGCCGTACCAGCTCAGGTTGGAACATCTCCTGAGAACATCCCTGTTCAACAGCAGCAAGCGGTATCAACACAAGCAGTTCAGCCGTCTAAAGCAGGATGAATGCTAATGTGACGTTATAACGTGCATTTTTTTTAAAATTAATAAATTTTTAACTTTTTGTGTATACCATTATATTGTGTGATCTATAAATTTTTATATGAGAAATTAGCACTATGCCTGCAGTTGAAAAATTAATGTCTAACATAAGAATTTCAGACGCCGATCTGAGGTGGCTACAAGAAAAATATACAGAAGGATCAGAAACACCTAATATGGTTATTTCCTTTGGAGAAGAAGCAAAATCAAACAATGCAATTGCTAATCTAGAAAATCAAATTTACCTATATAAAATGCATACGGCATTTGAAACTCCAACTCTTGGCTTAAGAGCACAAAATTTGCATAGGAGCGGCAGAACTATAGCAACTCCGTTTTCAGGAGTTGTTCCCAAAAACAGATGTGTGGTGGATCTTATGAGCCATTTACATAAACAGTCAATTAAGACGATCAAAGTTTCGGTTTTTGGATACACAGGAGCGACCCCATCCCCAGAAGTAACTGAAACCTTAATATTTGATTCTTGCTTTATAATTGCCATGGAGCCGTGGTCTCACGGAGATTTCGCTACGTTTGCCTTTACTTTTGTCAAATTTGTTTGGGATCTCACAGATTATGATCAAAAGGATAACGGTTCTGGTATTTCAAAAAAGATAGGAAATCGTTCGTATACATTTGAATTCGACAAAGCAACTGGAACATTAGCATAATATTGAGAATATATTATTGCCCTGGTGATTTGTTTAGCCAAAAACTTTTGTAGTTTTCGCAGTACGTGACTTAGAATGTGTGTTTAATTGCTCCTTTTGGCTCTTGAAAACCACACAAACAAATGTTCATACGAAGAATACATTTCATATTTTTATTTGTTTTGCTTATGGGAACGTCAATAGCTTACCCGTTTAAAAAAGCTTCTATAGTTATGGATTATTCAAATAACAAAAAAATAGTATTTTCAGAAAATCCGGATGCAATCCGTTATCCTGCATCGCTCACGAAAACCATGACTGTGTATTTGTTATTTGAGGCTCTGAGAGCTGGAAAAATAACCTTGAATACAAAATTTAAGACATCAAAATTGGCAGTAATGCAAATCCCATCCAAAATTGGAGTAAAAATCGGAGAAAAAATTACAGTTCAGCAATTAATAAGAGCTCTTTTAGTGAAATCTGCAAACGATGCAGCTGTTGTGGCTGCAGAAGGCATGTGTGGTAGTGTAAAAAAATTCGCTGTTATGATGAACAAGAAAGCAAAGCAACTCGGTATGAAACATACTCATTTTGAAAATCCATCTGGGGTTCCTGATGGGAGGCAGGTTACAACCGCAAGAGATATGCTGACTCTTGGGATTGCAGTTTTTAAATATTTTCCCCAGTACTGGAATTATTTTTCAGAAAAATCCTTTTCATATAAAGGTCAGGCACACAATGCTCACTGCAAAATAACCAGGTGGTATAAAGGAGCAGATGGGGGAAAGACAGGTTTTATCTGTGCCTCTGGATTCAACTTGTTTGTAACTGCGCAAAGATATAACAAAAATGGAAAACAAAAGAGAATGTTTGTTGTTGTTATTGGAGGTGATTCAACCAAATCCAGAGACCTTTATGCGGCCTATCTGATGGATAAATTCTTTGGAGAGTATAGGATTGCGTCAAAAATCGCTCATCTCTCCAAACAAAAACTTAAAAAGAAATCGGGAATCATGGAGAAAGTCTTACAAACCGAGGAGGAATTTGAGATCGAAAAGGCTCTCGATTATTCAGCTGAGATCGACGAATTTTACATCGATGACGAAGAAAGTATGGATATTATCGAAGAAGAATTGGTTCTTTCTATGAAAAAAAACCATAAGGAGCAGTCGTTGAGTAAATAACTTAGAGTAAATTACTCACCAAACACATAGGCAAGGCTCAACACAATCCTTGAGATTCGCATCTTAATTTTTTGTTCATCTCTTATTTTTACAGAATATACAGGAGTGTATATATATCGAAAGCTCAGATTGAATCTTTTCGACAAGTCATACGTAGTTCCAATTCCGATATCATATTCCACTTTATTTTTATGAGATTTCTTGTTTTCTTTCAAAATTTTAAAGTTTTTGAAGGAATATCTGATTCCCAAAAGCCCATATATAGCCCACTTGTTTTTGGAGGCTATACCAAACAATGGTGTAATTCCTATGCTGTTCGATTTTATTTCAAATGAATCCTTAATGCGCAATTTAGAGGGATTTATTTCGAAAAACGTCTCCTCTCCAATGTATAATCCGAAATCTTTGTCCTTTTTTAATAAATGTTTGTCAATTCCAAAACTCATTCCAAAAGCCATCCCTGTTTTTTTACCACTGCTGTTGGTTTTTATCTCATTCACTTCATGTAATGCGAGAAGAGCATTTTTTTGTATATCTTTTTGAATAAATTCATCTATTTGATACTGCAGCAATACACTACTCCCAAAGAAATCTGAAGGAAATTTGATTGGTTGACCATCATAATTATTTCCTGATCCATTTAAGATTTGCGTCTTAAATGAAGGAATCGTCTTACTAGTAACGTATATTGGAGCCCAAACCAAAGTTCGTGTCTGTCCAGCGTTACCAAGAATTTTTATTGGCTCCATATTTGAGACAGTAAACCCATCTGCTTCATTAAATACAGTCTTTACAATCTTATAATGGTTCTCCAAGTTTGTAGTCATTTTATCGCAGCATGTTTGCAACGACGAAGGATTGTTTGCTCTCCCAAAAGCCCCTTCGATATCAACTATTTCCGCTGGATTACCGGCTATGGTGTATGTTGCAACAGTAAAATCTACATCATGTTCCAAAAAATTTCCTTCCCACCCATTGTTATGTAACCTATCCAAGGAAGCTGACAATTCAACCAACTTCCTTTTTATATTTTTAGCGAAATCGGAACGTCTATCCTCGGTGCTATGAGCCTTTCCAATACAGGCACCCACATTAACAGCCGCATAAAAACGACAACGTAACTCAGAGCGCAACAATACTCCGAGTATTATCGTCAGTAATAAACGTCGCCAAATCACTTCACCCCTATTTCTTTGCCATACACATGTTGTGACACTCTTTCATCGCATATTCCCTTTGCTATCACTTCGATATCAACTATTTCCGTTGCATCATCAACTTTTCTGCCGTAGGCAATGTTATCAAGCATCCTCTTCAGCCACAAAATGTTTCCATCAACTGATGTATTGATGTTCTTTTTGAGCTGATCAACGGTAACGGTCCCATCTTTTAGTAACTCAACTACTGTCTTACTTATTTGCTCATTTAACACAGAGTCTTTATCTGCCAATTGAGAAGTCAGGATACCAACGCATTTATACCCCCAGACCTTCACAATTTTTTCAACAACCTCTTTGCCATTGTCTTTTAAATATTTTTCCTGTAGCTCTTTTTTAGTAACGACCTTCTTAATAGAAGCCACAATGTAGGACTCGAAAACGGTAAAAATTGTCTCTAGTTGTTTTTCCAAATACGAACTAGAAAACTCATCTTTAAAATATGATTCTAAATCAACCTTTTTTTGTAGGTCATTAGCCTTTTTTCGCGCATCATCTGCCTCTTTTCGTAGGTTATCAACAACAAGCTTGGCATTTTCTTGGGCCTCAAATATTTCTTTATAATTCGGGCTTTTTGTTATTGTTACATCAAATCTTTTAAACAAGTTAGTAGAGCTCGCCTGATCAGACAAACAAGCTGCTATAACTATCGCTGTTAATACGAACCTTTTATTCATCCTTATTTTTCTCCTTTTTATCAATAAATGAACTAACTTTTAAAGCCAAGTTTCCCAATTGTTTAGACAAATTTTCAAACTGGATCTTCAGGTCATTAAAATCTTTACTCCCGACAAAAGACGCCTCTTTGTTATCATCCTTCCTCTTTGTTCCTTCAAGCTCACCACTCAATCCTTTCACCAAAGATTTCAAATTTTCTATCTCTTTATTTTGCACTTCTATCTTTTTATTTTGCGCTTCTATCTTTTCATTCTGCGCTTTCTGATCTTCCTCAAACTTCATCTTAAGAGCTTCCAAATAAGATTCTTGTGTAGAAAACTTCAACAACGAAGTATTCACCCTACGGATTGGCCTGTTCTTCAGAACGTCATCCTTCGAGTGCGCTGCCGAACTTAGACAGTTACAACTCCAACTCGTCAATACCGACACACAAATTGCTGACACTACCACACGCTTTTGCATCAAATGTTCCTAAAACTAATTGCTTCAATAACTAATGTGCGGATTGTAACAAAGTTTAAATTGATGTCAAGAATTTTTGTGTAAAAATTTGTTAAAAACAATTTGCTTCAATTTTGAACTAATTATATTTAAATTTGTGTTAAGATTTTATCATATTATTACTAAAAAAATACGGGCACAAATTTTTAATGCAACAAGTTGAGCATTTAGGGAATTTTGCTGTGCATGTGTACCTTCCATGCAAAACCAGTAGATTGCTTGCGTGTTTATGAAAACGTTTTGGAATAACGTTCAATAAGTCCCTTTCGACCTGCAATGGAGTCTCAGACTTTGATAACCGCAGACGCTTTGAAACTCTGAGAACGTGAGTATCAACCGCTATATATGGCATATCAAACAGATTATTGGCTATCACATTGGCTGATTTTTTTCCAATTCCTGGCAATTTTTCCAAAACATCTCTGTCTTTTGGAATAGTTGAGTGAAATTTTTCAATCAAAACCTCAGAAAATTTCATGATATTTTTCGCTTTGTTATTGTATAGGCCTATGGACTTTATGAATTGTTTTAGCTCATCTTCCTCTAATTTACGCATTTCTTCTGGAGTAGTGACTATTTTGAAGAGATCGTTGGTCGCTTTATTAACAGATTTATCCGTTGATTGAGCAGATAGGATAACAGCCACGCAAAATGTGAACTCGTTAATATATTCAAGCTCTGTCTTTAGAGATTCTATATTCTTTTCTAATATCTCAAATATCTTCTGAATCTTTGATTTTGTCATGGATTATTTACAATGATTGTTTCTGTTTTTTCATAGTATGTCTCTGAAACTGGAAATTTACGTGCTGCAAAAAACAAAAATCCAAATGTTGCTAAAAATACAATCGAACAGAATATAATCTTGAAAATCATAAAAGTTTATCCAATCTAACTTGGTGTCTTCCTCCAAGAAACTTTGTATTAAGGAAAATATCCAGGCATTCCATGGCCTGTTTATACGATATAAAGTCAGCTCCAAAGCATATTACATTACAATCATTGTGAGCCCTGGAGAATCTTGCTATATCAGTATCTCCAGAACATAGAAGGGCTCTAATTCCTCTACTTTTGTTGGAGGCAATACTCATCCCAACTCCGCTTTTGCATATCAATATTCCACATGAGTTCCCTTGAAATTCAGAGATACTTTTGGACACTTTTTGAGCATAATCTGGATAATCAACAGGTGTTTCAGGATTATTCGTGCCAAAATCCTCAGAAACAATTTCAGTAAAGTGCTCCAGTATCTGCTGCTTAAGATGAAACCCTCCATGATCTGAGGCTATATATATTTTTTCAAATTCCAACGCTCCATTCTCCTTGTATATAGACGTTACAGCAAGACTAGCATATTAATATACCGGACTTGTCGCCGAAAGTAGAACGTTAACGAACAAAGAGGGCAAGCATACACACAACCACAGCTGATGTTCCCACTGATAACAACTCTTTGATAGTATGCGTTTATGCAGGTCCAGAGGCTGGGCTTACTTCCTCACATAAGCACGGCATTATACGTGCTGTGTATGGTATTTTTTCTTCGAAAATTTCCCCAGATTTAAAATTTGTAATTAACTTTGTTATAAAAGCGTGATTATTGAAATGTGAAGGATTAACTGCTGTTATGTGTCCTATGATGTCACACCCAAACACAAAAAAATCACCTATGAGATCAAGAGCCTTATGATTGACAATTTCCTTTTCATTTCTGAGACCTTCCCTGTTTATAACAGAATCATTTGGGCCTATGATTATTGTGTTATCAGCTGACGATCCCCTAGCCATTCCTGCTTTTCTTACCTTATCGTAATCCTCTAACCAACCAAAAGTTCTTGATTCTGCAATCTTCATCAACTTTTTTTTAGCAGACATTTTGAAAGTTGTACTGTTATTGTTTTTTATAATTCTATTAATTCTTTCATAATTTAAGAAGATACTCAGAATACAGTCATTAGCTGGAGTAACTACAAAAGAACTCGTATCAAATTGTTCGGAGATTTGTTGTTTAATCACTATTGTTTTGACCTTTGCATTTTGTCTGTTAATTCCAGCTTTTGTGAATGCATTCACAAATTCTATGGAAGATCCATCAATGATCGGTACTTCTTCAGCATCTATCTCTATAAAAGCATTTGTAATTCCTGAGATTCTAAAGGCTGCCATCAAATGTTCTATGACACCTACCGATACTCCCGCTTCATTGGTTATTTTGGTACACATAGTTGGAGTAATAACATTTGAAGTCCTTGATTCTACAATGTTGTTTTTTTCTTTTATATCTGTTCTTTTAAAAACTATTCCAAAATTTTCAGGGGCTGGTAATATTCTCATTGTAGCCGGAAGACCGCTGTGAACACCTATCCCTGAAAACACAACTTGCTCTGAAATGGTAGCCTGATTCCTTACTCGAAACGACATGTTATAAACGCACAAACATTAGCTCAATGTATGTATGATATACATAATCACAACAACACCGCACACTCGCATGTGTTACGAATTGTTACGCACTGATTGTATTTTATATTGCTGCAAATATCGCAAAACAATATCATATTATGGTAAATTGCATGGTTCTTTTGGCGCCTCAGTATAATAATGAACGTGAAATGCCCATATTGTGGTTGTGAATATGATATAAATCCAGAATCATTACCGAAGCCATTGGGAGATGTCAAATTGGGCTATGGATGGTGGTTGCGCTGTTATAAATGCCATAAGAAGTGGTGGTTAAAAAGCACGGTTGTTCAAATGTCCACCAACACTCCAATAAAAGCTGATACCTCAATGAGAATTGAAAAATTATCGAAATTAAAGAAAAAAGGAAGAAAACATGGCAGAAAGCGCATATTACGAAAAGCTTCCATGTATGTCGTGTTGCTTACAATTGTTGTAGCTATTAGTATTGGAGTTTATAACAGCAGAGAATCTATTAAAGGCTACTTAAATCAGAAAATAAAGCACTTATCAAGCAATATGCTATCAAAACTTAGATTGTTGGATGTTCAGTATTCTATAGAAAATGATGATGATAATAACCCAGATGAAAACAAAAAGTTAGTCGTAATTGTTAGTGGGAAAATTATAAATGATAATAAAGATTCAGTGAAATTACGGGGAATCAAAGTTGTTGTACGTGATGAAAAAGATAAAGAAATAGTATCATGGATTGACGATGTGGGAATAAATCAAGTGGCTGCTGGAGAAATAGCTTCTTTTTCTACCAAACAAAGCATTGAAAGTTTTGATCATCAGGTAAAAATTGATGTGTCAGTTTTGGCGTAAACCATGTAAAATCTCGAAAATTATCAGATTTTTTGTTAGCCTGTGTTTTCGCAATTATCGGAGAGATTATCCAATATCTTTAAAAGACTTAAAAACAGAGGTGTTTTAACTCCTGAGATTATAGATAATGTAATTAGAGAGGTCAGAGTATCTCTCTTGGAATCAGATGTGGCGCTGCAGGTCGTTAAGGACTTCACAAAATCTCTGAAAGATAAATTGAGTGAACATAGTGTAATCAACAGCGTATCTCCAGAACAGACTATCAGCCAATTTATGCAAAGTGAGATAGTAAAATTACTGGGGAAAAGTTCACCTGTTGCTATAAAAAATGGAACAATTCTTATGTGCGGCTTGCAGGGATCTGGTAAAACAACTACTGCTGCTAAATTAGCCAACTTATATATACGAAAACACAATAAAAAAGTGATGTTAGTTTCATTGGACGTCAGCAGACCTGCTGCTGTTGATCAGCTAAACGTATTAGCTTCCACCAACGAAATCCCATTTTTCAAGGATATAGATCTATCTGTGGACTCATCACTATCAATTGCCAAAAAAGCCCTATCTAGATTAAAAGACTTCAATATCGCAATCTTTGATACTTCTGGCAGGATGTATATTGATGAATCCTTAATGAACGAACTCAGGAGTATATATGAGATCGTATCTCCAAATGAATCCTTACTCGTTGTTGATAGCATGATGGGACAAGATGCAGTGCAAACTGCCAAGATTTTTAACGAAAATATCAAGTTAACCGGGTTGATTATGACTAAAATTGATGGAGATGCGAGAGGAGGAGCATGTCTTTCTGCCAAATCTGTTACCAATTGCCAGATAAGATATATGTGTAATGGAGAAAAAATCGAGGATATAGAAGATTTTCATCCAGAAAGAGTAGCTTCCAGAATTTTGGATCAGGGAGACATAATGTCTCTTATTGAAAAAACAGTTGATCAAAATATTATGAATGAAGATGAATTTGATCTCTATAAGCCGGATTTTGACATGTTTGATATGGAAAAATGTCTAAGACAAATAGAAAAAATTGGTGGTATAAAAGGAATTTTGAAATTCATTCCAGGATTTGGGAAAATGCAAGAAATGTTAAAAAATACAAATATCGACAATAACTTAATAGGAAGACAAATAGCCATTATTAGATCTATGACAAAAAAGGAAAGAAAATCTCCGAAAATATTAAACGCTTCAAGAAGAAGAAGAATAGCTGCAGGATGTGGATTGCCTGTCTGTGAAGTAAATAGACTTGTTAAGCAATACGAAAGTATGCGAGTAGCAATGAATAAAATCAGGAAAAAAGGACTAATTTTTTCGTAATAGATGTTTCAATACATTGACTAATTTCAGTACTCTTCCTTTTTGGAGGAACTCCATTGTACCAGATTACTTCCGTTTGTCTGTCAAGGATCACTTCGTTCTCTTCCTTGACAGACTCTTCAGTAATCTGGGATCTCTTCTTCTCGTTCCAAAAAGGAAAATACAGTATATGTATAGGAAGAAAGAGAAGGTAGGAGTGTACGCTTGCTCACTATCGTTCGCTAACGCTACTTCTAACAGGGGTTATATAGAGGTGTTGTTCCTATCTGTATGAGATAATCTCTGACAGTATTGAAGATAAGCCCCATATCCCCCACGGTTTCTCCCAAGAAGCGTGGGGGTCCAAGTTGCTCGCTCAGACATCAGAAGGAGTATCAACAATTGAGAAGCACACGTCTCCATTTGTATATAGAAAGCACTCCTTAATTTCATGTGACTCAGGACTTCCATCGTTTTTCGTGAATGATACTGTCTCACTGATTTTTGAAAGATACGGAACATGACCATCCATGATAGTGAATGGCCCATTTTCGGAAACACACGAAATTTCCTTAACCTCTCCCTCGAAAATTCTTTTTTCATCTGACACTAGTACGAATTTCATTAGTGAGTATTTTTATGCTAACAT